>JANNDA010000574.1:0-8062 GCA_031387195.1 Planctomyces sp.
ACAAGGTCGCTTCGACCGCCGGCCCACCATCAATTGGACGAAAGATGCTCAACGCTTTGCGGGCGGGGACGGGGATCTCCTTGTGAATAAGTTTGGTGGGCCGGCGCCGAAGCGGCTTGTCCCACCCTACCGCGCAGAGTGCGTCGTACGCCCGACTGGCCAGAGCGACGCCATCAGACAGACGCGCCTATGACTGAAATTGGTCGAGTCCTACAATCAAACAATGGTGCCTTTCAGTGTTATCGACGATTCCCGTATCCGGCCAGCGGAGCCGAGTGTGGCCGCGTCCAGAGAACTCATGATGGATTTGCGCGGCGAGGGTTCCATTCTGTTGGTCTCGTGCTACGAGTTGGGGCACCAACCGATCGGTGTCGCCATGCCGATGGGATTTCTGCGGCGCGCGGGTTACTTGCCGGTGGCGCTCGACATCGCGGTCGAGAAGTTTGACTCGGAAATTGCGGCGCGAGCGCGGTTCGTCGGGATTTCGGTGCCGATGCACACGGCGATGCGGCTGGGCGTGCGAGTCATCGAGCGGCTGCGCGAAATCAATCCGAACTGCCACATTTGCTGCTATGGACTTTATGCCGCGTTGAACTCGGAATACCTGCTGGCTCACGGCGCGGACTCGTGCATCGGCGGAGAGTACGAGGGTCCGCTGGTTGCGCTGGTCCAGTCACTGGAACCAGAGTCCAACGCCCCTGTCGCGGGTGTGATTCGCCGTGATCAACCGGCGGGGCCACATCTTGAGCGGTTGCCGTTTGCGATTCCCGAACGCGATGCGCTGCCGATCCTGAGTGAATACGCGAAGTTGGAACACAACGGCCAACAACGCACGGCAGGATACGTCGAAGCCAGCCGCGGTTGTTTGCACCTCTGCACCCACTGCCCGATCCCGCCGGTCTACGAAGGCCGGTTCTTCACCGTGCCGCCAGACGTCGTGCTGGAAGATATCCGCCGTCAAGTGCGTGCCGGGGCCACTCACATCACCTTCGGCGATCCCGACTTCTTGAACGGCCCCAAGCATTCGCTGCGCGTGGTCCGAGCAATGCACTCCGAGTTCCCGACGCTCACGTTCGACTTCACCGCCAAGGTCCAGCATCTCTTGCATCGCGGCGAGGATCTCCCAGAATTCGCTGCCGCCGGTTGCTTGTTCATCATCTCGGCCGTGGAATCGCTCAGCGAGAAGGTGCTGCGGATTTTCGACAAGCAACACACGCGGGAAGACGTGGTCACCGCGCTGCATCTGGTGCGCGACGCGGGCATCGCGCTGCGACCGACGTGGGTCGTGTTCACTCCGTGGACGACGAGTGAAGATTACTGCGAGGTTTTGGATTTCATCGAAGCCAACGGCTTGATCGATCACGTTGACCCGGTGCAGTACGCGATCCGATTGCTGATCCCGCCCGGCTCCTGGCTCGCCGAGCATCCGGAGACCTTGCCGCACCGCGGGCCACTGGACGAAGCCGCCTTCAGCTACCGTTGGACGCATCCCGATCCGCGCATGGACGCATTGCAAAAAGCCGTCGCACGATTAGTGGAAGTCGCCACTCGCGCCGGCGAGGACACGGCCACGACGTTTTACCGCGTGTCGGATTTGGCTCACGAGCGACAACCCCCGGTCGTCATTCGCTCGCTGCCGCTGGATCGGCGGAAGGCTCCCCGACTGACTGAATCTTGGTTCTGCTGAGCGGAGCCAACCGAGGGTCAGTTGGACCCTCTCAGCAACAGCACGACGAATATGTTTTAGGAAACATAAGGCGGCGAAGCCCCAATGTGGCACGACGCTCTGCGACGCGGAGTGTCACGCCACTATCATGCAGAAAAAACATCGCCTTCGGCGATAACGATGTAGAGCGGGCGGCCCGTCTGCTTCGATTTTTAAGTGAAGCCACAGGCGGGCCGCCTGTGCTACGGAGGAGTGATGACCCCAGCGACACAGTTGATTGAGTTACTCGCATTGCGGTCGCAACCGGTGGCGATCAAGTTTCAGGACACGGCACCGGAGGGCCTGCCGCGAATCGAAGCGGCCGCACTGGCTGGCTGCATCTATTGGAAATTGGCCGCCGAGGGACGCACTTTCTACACCTCCGCATCAGACCATTACGGCTGTCCGATCGGCTCGTACACGCACGGCATCGACTTGCCGGAAGCAACGGCGAAGGAACTAGAGGGCATGGTCGGAACGATGGTGCAACTCGAATACATCGACATGGCGGAAGTCCCCGCAATCCCACGGCGCGGGGAACCGTTCGGAGTCGCCATCTACGCTCCGCTGACGGACGCCGCGTTCGCCCCCGATGTCGTCCTGGTGTCCGGCAACGCGAAACAAATGATGTTGCTGGCCGAAGCAGCGCAGGCAGCGGGTCTCGCCAGCGACTCGTCGATGGTCGGCCGCCCGACCTGTGCGGCGATCCCGGCGGTGATGCAGTCCGGACGCACCGCCACGAACTTGGGCTGCATCGGCAACCGCGTTTACACGGAGTTGCCGGACGACGAACTGTACTTCGCGATCGCTGGCACGCAGCTTGAGGCCGTCGTCAATAAACTGGTGACGATGGTCCATGCGAACCGCGAGCTGGAAAAGTTCCACCGCAGCCGCGTGGCGTAAACCTAACGGCGGGGTGGCGACTGCAGCTCGGTAGGACCGTCACAAACGACGTGTTCCATTCGGCTGCTTTGATCGGGGGAAGTTGAGCGTTTGGCGTGTTCGCTGAGCTGCTTGCAATCGTCGCCAGTCGCATTGGTTCGGCAGTGACCGGCATTTTTCGCTGGTGGCCGTGATGAGACTGCGGGGTGAGTCCCGATAGAGCGAGAGAGTTCAAATTCTCGCACGGCCCAATGCCGTCGGCCTCTCTTCCGAAAGAGCGACCCATGTTCCGAGCTTTTTGGTTTTCCTGCGGTGTCTTCGTGGCGATGTGGGGCATCGCGTTTCTGATGGTCGATCAGATGACGTTCTCATGGAAGGTCGAGCCGGTCGTGCAACGCGACCCCGAATTCCGGGGCTTCTATGTGACCATGAATGAGAACCGCCAGCGGGTTTTCAACCCGCCGCAGTGGATGGCGTTTAGCCTGATGTCGATCGGCACCGTGACGATGCTTTATTCGGTGGCATTGCCGAAGAAATCGAATCACACGTAGCGGCACGGTCCGGTAAAAAGCCGTCCGGTAAAGTAATGCACCGGACCACCTGCTCAGACCGACGCATACCGGACGGCTTGCGCCGTGCCGCTTCAAGGAGGCGGCTCGCCTGCCGGACAACTCAGGCCAATAGGCCCTGCACGATCTCGCCGTGCACGTCAGTCAGGCGGAAGTCGCGGCCGGCGAACTTGTAGGTCAGCTTGAGGTGATCCATGCCAAGCAGGTGCAGCATCGTGGCGTGCAGGTCGTGCAAGTGGACTTTGTCTTTGACGGCGTAGTAGCCGTAGTCGTCGGTCTCGCCCCAACGGATACCGGGCTTCACGCCACCGCCAGCGAGCCACATCGTGTAGCCCTGCGGATTGTGATCTCGCCCATCATCGCCTTGAGCGACCGGAGTCCGGCCGAACTCACCGCCCCACAGCACCAGCGTGTCGTCGAGCAGTCCGCGTGATTTGAGGTCCGTCAGCAACGCGGCGATCGGCTGATCGACCTCCATCGCATTGCGGCCATGATCGACCTTCAGATTGCCGTGCTGATCCCATTTGTAACTGTGAGTGCATTGGATGAATCGCACTCCCCTCTCGGCGAACCGTCGAGCCATCAAGCACTGTCGCCCGAAGTTCGCCGTCTGCGGATTATCAAGGCCATACATTTCCTGAGTCGCTGTAGACTCGGTGCTGAGATTCTGCAACTCCGGCGCGGCAGTCTGCATACGGAAGGCGAGTTCAAACGAATTGATCCGGCCTTCGAGCGCCGTGTCGGGGCCGCTGCCGGCGAGATGTTCTTGATTCATCTGCTGCAATAGACTCAGTTCGCGAGACTGCGCTGCTCGCGTCAGCTTGTCGGCATTTTCGATGAACGGGATCTTCGCCTGATCGGACGAGATGCCCGCGTTGCCCAGCGGTGTGCCGTGATAGACCGCCGGCAGAAACGCCGAGCTATACGCGTTCACGCCGCCGTGCGTCAGCGTCGGGCAGATGGTGATGTAGCCGGGCAGGTCTTGGTTTTCGGTCCCCAGCCCATACGTGATCCACGACCCCATGCTCGGCCGGACGAATGTGTCGCTGCCGGTGTGCAGTTCGAGCAACGCTCCGCCGTGCCGCGAGTTCGAGCCCCACATCGAATTGATCATGCACAAGTCATCGACGTGCTGAGCGACATGCGGAAACAGATCACTGACCCACGCCCCGCTCTCGCCGTACTGCCGGAACTTCCACGGCGATTTCAAGAGGTTGCCGGTCCCCGAAGAAAAGACTCGCGGCTTGGAAAACGGCAACGGCTTCCCGTGGTCTCGTTCGAGCAGCGGCTTGTAATCAAACGTGTCAACCTGCGACGGGCCGCCGTGCATGAAGAGAAAAATGACCCGCCGAGCCTTCGCCTCAAACTGCGGTGGCTTCAGCGTCAGTGGCGTTGCAGGCGATGATTCGCCCTTCAACATGTCTGCCAGCGCCAGCGACCCAAAGCCGCACGCTGAAGCACGCAGCATGTCACGTCGTGACAGAACTGGCTCAAAGCGATTGCAAGAACAACGCATGAGGCAGACACTCCAGAAGTTCGTAGTTCCGCCTTGAGGCGGCATCTCAACTTTTGTGAAGACCGCCTGAAGGCGGAACGACAAGCAAGCTGACGAATAAGTATCGACCGATCCCTCGTGGCCGCAAGCATCAAGTATGACTTTGCCAATCTACACTGACCCGCGAGCCGCTTATCTGCATGTGCCGTTCTGCGCGCACCGCTGTGGGTACTGCGATTTCACGCTGGTCGCCGGGCGAGACGATCTGACCGACGATTACTTGCGGGCGATGTCCGTCGAGCTGTCTTCGCTGGAGCATCCACGCGAGATTGACACCTTATTCTTTGGTGGTGGAACGCCGACGCATCTGCCTCCCAAGCAACTGGCTGGTCTGTTGGAGCTCGCTCGCAAATGGTTCACGCTCGCGCCGGGCTACGAGTGGTCGGTGGAGGCGAATCCGTTCGGGCTGACCGACGAGAAAATAAAACTGCTCGCCGATGCGGGCGTGAATCGCATCAGCCTCGGAGTGCAGTCGTTTGACGCCGATGTTTTGAAACTTCTCGAACGAGATCATCGCGAAGCAGAAGTCATTTCCGCAGTCGAGCGACTTCGCAGGCGGATTGAGAATGTCGGGCTCGATCTGATCTTCGGAGTGCCCGGCCAGAGTCTCGAATTGTGGCGCGAGACGCTGCGAAAAGGGGTCGCACTGCGGCCGACTCATCTTTCGACTTACGGCCTCACGTTTGAAAAGGGGACCGCATTTTGGACTCGCCGCGAGAAGGGTGCGCTCTGCCAACTGCCTGATGAGCTGGAGCGCGACATGTACGCCGCCACGATGGAGGATCTCGCCGCAGCCGGTTTCGAGCATTACGAAATCAGCAACTTCGCCCGTCCCGGATTTCGCTGCCGACACAATCAAACGTACTGGCAAGCGATCCCGTATTTCGGCTTCGGGCCGGGAGCCGCTCGGTACATCAACGGCATCCGCTCATCGAATCACCGCAGCACCACGACCTGGATCAAACGAGTCCTCGCCGGCGAAAGCGCTCAGGGGATGATCGAGGAACTGTTGCCGGAACACCGAGCCCGCGAAGCACTCGTCTTAGGTTTGCGGCAACTCGACGGAGTCCGACGCAATCGCTTTCAACAACTCACCGGCTTCGATCTCGATGAACTCGCGGGTTCAGAGATTGCTCGCCAGATTGCGGCCGGAAACGTGGAAGATTTCGGCGATGGTATTCGGCTGAGTCGTACAGGGATCTTCCTCGCCGACAGCGTTATTGTTGATTTTCTGTGATGATCACCGTATTGATGCCGAGTTCAACAAGCGTCAGTAGGTAACCGATAACTTGGATTTGTTCGTGATTTGACCGCGTTTTCAAGTATCTAAAACGTCGTTTTTCAATGCTCGTGTTTTGTTACTCAAACCGGGGAGACTTTCATGCTCAAAAGACGATTTGGCAGGCTTGGCTTTACGCTCATCGAGCTTCTGGTGGTCATCGCGATTATTGCGATCCTGATCGCGCTATTGTTGCCCGCTGTCCAGCAGGCACGTGAAGCCGCACGCCGCTCGCAATGCAAGAACAACCTCAAACAGTATGGACTGGGGCTTCATAACTATCACGACACGCTGAGGATCTTCCCTGTAAATGGTAATGCCAATGGTGGCTTCGGAACCTTGGTGAAAACTGGGCCGATGGCACAGTTGCTTCCGTATCTTGACCAGACGCCGTTGTACAAGACGATTAACTTCAGCCAGATGCCAGCGAACTGGACCCAACCGCTCGCGGGAAGCAATTATCACATCACTTCGTTCCCTGCCCTGTTGTGTCCGAGTGATACGACTGCCTCAAATCCGAATCCTGGAGCCAATGGTGTCAACGGTTGGGCTGTTTCTAATTACTCGTTTAGCGTTGGGGCTCAACGTGAGACGGGTAATGGATGCTCCCTTTATCCAGGAAACACCTTCGGCACGGGGCCAGCGGATCATTCAGATAGCAGTGACCCCAGTCAAATATCGGGCTGTTGGAGCCGTCACGCGTTTGTTGCCAGAATGAAAGATATTACCGATGGTTTATCGAGCACGATTCTCATGGGAGAAATGCGACCGCAGTGCAGCGACCACGCGCGACATGGAACCTTTAATGTCAACAGTCTGTGGATCGCAACAAGAGCACCAATCAATTACCCAACGTGTCCAAATGAAGGTCTAGGTGGCACGGGTGGATGTTACAACGACGTGAATTGGACCACATCAATGGGCTTCAAATCGCGTCACACTGGTGGTGCCCACTTTCTCCTTGGCGACGGCGTGGTCAAGTTCATCAATCAGACGATCGACTACACGGCCTATCAACGGCTAGGTGATCGCCGAGATGGAAGGCCTATTGGGGTCGAGTTCTAACTTTGATACGTCGTTTTACTACCCAGCATTATTGAGGTGGACTAGTTATGAAGCACCGTTGTTTGTGTGTTTTTCTCGCCTTCATGGTCTGTTTTTCGGTGGCTTGCTCAAAAGGTGGGGGCAGCGTCAAGCTCGCGCCAGTCAAAGGGAAAATCACGTTTTTGGGCAAGCCCGTTGCAGGAGCCATCGTGAGCTTCCATGTTGAAGGTGCGCCTCGTATTTCCGTCGGTGAGACGGACGCCGAAGGAAACTATCGCCTCTCGATGTTCGACAAAGACGATGGGGCAGTCGTTGGACAGAACACCGTGACGATTAGCGGCAGTGCTGAATCCGAACCTGTCACTCCCACGAATGCTGAAGACTATGGAAAGGTGATGGGGATCGGTGCCGGTAATACTCCGAAAGACCCTAAAAACACAAAGGCTAGTGTCCCGTCTAAGTATGCTGACCTCAAACGTGGATTGCTAAAGGTCAATGTTATCGACGGACCAAACGAGCATGATTTCAAGCTTCAAGAGTAATAGTGGAGCACGGTGGGCTAGTTCTGGAATCGGAAGGGTGGGCCGGCGAAACGCTGGCTCACCTTTTTTTGATGCTGCCGGTTCTGATGGTTGATTGCAGCCATTCTTTGCATCGGCTAATGCCAGAACTCTGAGTGTAGTCCGTCATGACCTTGCCTGATTCCTGTGGAGAAGGTTGGCCTCCGATGAATCGTCCCAAGAAATTCTGGCTGCTACTGCTGGCACTGTGTGTTGGCTTCGGAGGCTTTCTGCTCGCGTTCATACTTCGGCCCGCGCCGGATGAGTTATTGATTGGGAAAGAGGCATTGGCTCGTGGAGACTGGGCAGCGGTGTCTCGGCAGATTCAACGTTTGCGTCGAGACTCAGGGCATACAGACCAAATTCAATTGTTGCGTGGAGGCTTGCTGTTACGCACGGGTGATTCGCGCGGAGCGATTGCTGAGTTAATGCGTGTGCGACCTGACGGGGAGTTGCGAGAACAGTCTT
>JANNDA010000602.1:0-6039 GCA_031387195.1 Planctomyces sp.
CTGAAAGTCTTGCGCGAGAAACAAATCTGGCCGCTTGTTGGCCCGCTTGCCTGAGAACTTCTTACCGGTGTAGTCCTCAATCGTCCGTGCCAGAGTTTGGTTTGACGCCATCAACGAGTACTGCGGCCCAAACACCCACAAGTTCGTGTCGAGGGCTTTGTGCATTTCCTTTTCGAGCGTCTTCGAATTTCGGTCGAGTGCATCAAGGAGATCGAGATACTCCAAACGCCGCTTCGCCTGTTGTGCGATCACCGCTAGATCGACGAGACCGAACTGCTCGAGCGCGGCGGCGAGGATATCAACATCCGCTGCGCGAGCCTTTTGAATGTGCTCGCAAACCAGCCAGTACTCGTCTTTTTCCATCGCATCCAGCATCAGGTTTACGACGGTGTCGATTCGCTCTGGCGACTCACCGAAGAACTTCTGCAACACCTGTTGAAGTTGCCGTCGGGCAATCTCTCTGCGATGTTCAGGCAGATGCGACAGACGTTGTTCGATGGCCTTCTCACGACGATGAAATTGCTCCTTCACGTCGCCGTGAAACTTCTGACGAACTTGATGGCTGACTTGGTCTCGAACCCATTCGCGGGCTTCTTGATAAGCCACGCTGTTCTCGATGATCGCGCCCCAATCTGCGGTGACATCGTCCTCAAGAGAGTCGGCAACCACCTCGCCCACGACGTGTCGTAGTAGCCTCCCCGGTAGTTCTTGATCGTCATCCAGGCCGAGAAATGTCGGCCTACCGACCACTTTGCCACCGACTCGCATGACAATTCCAGCCTGCCCTTTGGGAGCCGGCTTGTCCATGATCGTGAAATTGATGGTCACGGTTCCGGCGGAAGGGAGCTGTATTGTGGCTGAAAACTTCTGACCGGGGATGTCTTCATGAGCAAGCGGCTCATCGTTGACGAGGATTACAAAGTCGCGTTCTCGACCGTACTCCAGTGCAAGCAGCTCACGAAGCGTTTCGGCTCGCGGCATCGAAAAGTGAGTGTTGAGTTCTGACAGCGTGACGGTGGTCCCCTTCTCATTAACACCACATTTGGCCGACTCAATGGGAAGTTCCACTTTCTCAAGATCGCGATGAGCCTCCAAGACCATTTGCTTCACGATGCGCAGCTTCGTTTCGATGCCGCGAGCTTGCGTCACAAGGTCCATGACACCGGCAGCCACCAGCCCGGCGAACTTGCCGATTCCCTTGCGTCCCTTGACGGGTCGTTTCTTCAGTAGAGTTTTGTCACCCTTGCGAGTGCGCCGATCTCGCGCGATGTTGAGGTACTCGCTGCGAACTTCTCGTTCGGTCATGCCCGATCCGTCATCCCGCAGGACGATTGGGTCGTTTGTCATCGGCTCTGGCAAGGCGATCCAGACGTGCTCGGCATCCGCATCCCAAGCATTGTCAATCAATTCCTTGAGAGCCTGCTCGGTACTACGATAACTCTCGCCCAGCAAGGTGGCCAAACGCGGATCAACGCGAAACTGAGCGTGCTTCTTCGGCATGTAGACTCTCCCGCAGTCGTTCACAAATCGGCGGCTTCATCCGCCACATCATCCGGCAATTCCTCTGCCGAGTCGTCAACGGTGGTTTCATGGCGTTGAATTGAAAAGCCTGCTCCGCCAACTCGAATGTCGATCTTGTCGTTGCTCCAGTTGGCGACCAGTGAAGGCGGAACTTCGGGGGCTTCTGCCAACAAGCTTTGAAGTGGCTCACGGACATAACGCTGCAAGAACAGTCCCATCGTTGGGCCAGCGACGGAACGCAGGTGCTCCCAAGCCGCTTCACCGATGAAAACTTCGCCGCCCTGAGCAACAAAGGCATTGACCAACGCGCTGAGCTTCGGATTTGGCGTGCTGTCCAGGCAGACGAGGACAGGAGTGAAGCCGCTGGTTCGGCAGTCGGTGGGAAAGTCGAGTTCCTCTTGCCACCTTCCCTGACCGGATGCGGCAATCGTGACTCGGATTTTGAACTCGTAGGCTCGATCGTCGAGCAGGCAATCCACTTGCCTTCCTTTGCTGCGATCACTTTGCCTGTTGACGGGACTTTTCTTCGCAGGTGCCGGTGTACCGCCGATGGCATGGGCAATGATTGGCTCAAACAGATAACCCGTTTCCTGCGCCGCGCGATTGTCGATGTCGTAGAACCACTTTCGCCAAAACAAGAAGCCCGCCAGTGCGTCGCTGCGCAGCTTGCCAAACTGAAGCAGACCACGCGGCCCGACTTGCTCCAGTGTCGGTAGCGGTTGCGTGCTGAGGATTCGCTCGTACTTAAGACGTGCTTTGTGCATTGCAGCAAGGCACGCGAAATAAGTGTCCGTGTCCTGCTGAAACGTGACGAGTCGCTCGAACAACATCTTGGCATCGAACCCTGAGACCTGGAGTTGATCCAAGGGGCCGTCACTAAAAAACTCCGGCAGCGATCCTGCAAACTCGGGAAGGATTTCCCGGAGTTGAAGGTCGTGAGCAATGCGCCCGACCAAGTACGCGCAGCAATCGTTGCTGAGGCCGACCGCTTGTTCGCCGTTCCCCAGCGAACGGGCTTTCTGCCAAATCGTGGCTTGAGCTTTTGTCAGTCCCATAGCTGCAAGACTTTCTGCTTTGAGCGACTCATGAATCGCGACTTGACCCGCTGTGTAACTTCTTCCAAGACCGGACTCATTCCCGTGGAGAGTGTCGGCACGAAACTCAACAACGCGCCCGAAGCATGTGCCTTCGGTCGTGCTTCAAGGTCTTTTCGCAATGACTCGGCAATCGTCTGTGCGAGCAACGGCGGCACGGCATTGCCAATGAGTTGAGCCTTCTCGGTAACACTCCCGCAGAATTGAAAGTCTGTCGGGAATGTTTGCAGCACAGCGCATTCACGCAGGGTCAACCCACGATGCTCAAGCGGGTGCAGAAATTCGCGCAGCGCGCCGCCGGTGATCGCCTTCGATGGTTCATCGAAGCGCAGGCGTCGAACTCCAGCGGGCGCACCGCCGCGTTGCTCCGTCGGAGTGCCGTCCATGACACGACGATTCGCTCGCTTGCGATAACTGTCATGCCACAATTCTTCGGGCAAATCTCGCATGGTCTGCCCCTGCTTCAACAACTTGGCTCGACACAAGTCGTCATCGCTCAGCGGCTGAACAACGTGGTCCGGCATTGCTGTCGATTGCGGCTCGCTGTCGGCTGGTGCGGGAAGCAACGCGAGCGCTTCGCCAAAGCTTGGAGTGAATTCTGTTCGCGACCCGTTTGCGAGGTGCGCACCCGGCGCGCCAAAGGCCGCATGTGTCGGCTCAGGGAACGACGGCTCCCATCCAAGACCACCAATCGCGATGACTCGCTTGCGGTGTTGAGGAACTCCGAAGTGCGCCGCGTTGACCTTGCGGAGATGGATGCGATACCCCGCTTCAATCAGCGGTTCGAGCAACTCGAAAACGAAGTGACCACGCGTCCCGGTCAGGAAACCCTCGACGTTTTCAAAGACGAACGCCGTGGGTCGAACACGCGCGATGAGCCGACTGAACTCACCGACCAAAGTATTGCGAGCATCATTCGCGCGACGCATACCCGCCGACGAGAACCCTTGGCAGGGCGGCCCACCGGCGATGACTGTCGATTCTGGAACATCTAAATCGCGTGTGATCGCGCTGCGATGGACGTGATTTCCATGGTTCATTCGATAGGTTTCGACAGCCGGATTCCAGTTGTCGAACGCCGAAAGACACTCAAACCCAGCCCTCGCAAATCCGAGAGAGAGCCCACCTGCGCCACAAAACAAATCAACTAACGAAACCTGCACCATCATTCTCTCCATCAGGGATTGGCCAAACTTGCCGCATTTCAACACTCCATTAGTTCAACAACATCGGTAGGTCTGTTGATTTGTCGATTCCAACCTCTCCTTGGGCGTCGATGAAGAAGCGTTTCCCCCTTGCGGCCGCCGGGGCGGTTGGGCGTCCCTTTGCGGATGTTCTTGCCGGTCTTGTCTCGCGTGAGGAACCAGAGGCAGACGGGGATGCCGGTGGTGAAGAAGAGCTGCGCGGGCATGGCGACGATGCAGTCCACGAGGTCGGCCTCGACGATCTTGCGGCGGATGTCCCCTTCGCCGCCGGTGTTGCTGGAGGGCGAGCCGTTGGCCATGACGAACCCGGCCACGCCGCCGCCCCGGCCGTTGGGATAGGCGAGGTGGTGGATGAAGTGCTGAATCCAGGCGTAGTTGGCATTGCCGACGGGCGGATCGCCGAAGGTCCAGCGTTTGTCGCCGCGCAGGAGTGGGCCGGAGTAATCGGAAACATTGAACGGCGGATTGGCGAGGACGAAGTCAGCCTTGAGATCGGGATGGGCGTCGCGAAGGAACGTGTCGGCGGGCGCGGGGCCGAGGTTCGCCTCAATGCTGTGGATGGCGAGGTTCATGTGGGCCAATCGCCAGGTGGTCGGGTTGGACTCCTGGCCGAAGATGGAGACGTCGGTCTTGTTGCCGCCGTGGGCTTCGGCAAACTTTTCGGACTGGACGAACATGCCGCCGGAGCCGCAAGCGGGGTCGTAGACGCGGCCGGCGTAGGGTTCGAGCATCTCGACCAGCACGCGGACGACGGAGCGCGGCGTGTAGAACTCGCCGCCGAGCTTGCCTTCGGCAGCGGCGAACTTGCCGAGGAAGTATTCGTAGACTCGGCCGAGCGTGTCGCGCGCCTTATCGCGCGAGCCCTTGAAGCCGATGCCAGCGATGAGATTGATCAGCCCGGCCATCTTCACCGGGTCGATGCCACGGCGGGCGTAGTCGCGCGGGAGTTTTGATTTGAGGTTCGGGTTATCGCGCTCGACGGCGAGGATGGCGTCGTCGATCAGCGTGGCGATGTCCGGGCGAGTGGCCTGGTTCTGGAGGTTGGGCCAGCGCGACTCGGGCGGAACCCAGAAGACGCGCTCGGCGGTGTACTCGTCGCGGGATTCGAGGAGCTTTTCGAGTTGCTTGCCGCTGATGCCGTCCTTGGTCAGCTCGGCTTCCAGTTCATCCCGTCGCGACTGAAAGCTATCGGAGATGTACTTGAGAAAGAGCAGCCCGAGGACGACGTGCTTGTACTCGGCGGCATCAACCTGCCCGCGAAGAGCGTCGGCGGCTTTCCAGAGGGTGTCGGCGTAGGAGAGGTCGGAGACGTTTTCGTTGGTCATGCTTGGATCAACTGCTCTTCAAGTTGGCGTTCGGGGGTGGTCATGGCGATTATTGGACTGGATTTACTGAGACTTTGCGATGCGACAGCCGATGTCCGATTCCACGGAATAGAAACCTCAAGGAATTCCCCCCGTGGGGCCGCGTCGTGAATACCGACTTGCAAGGCAAACATCCCCGCCGAGCCGCAGCACGGATCGTAGACTCGCCCCTTGTACGGCGCGATCGGACGGACGCAGAGACAGATTACTTCGTCTCCTTCAGCATCGCCTTCATCGCGCGCCCCAGCGCGTCGCCGACTTCGTAGTAGGTCTCGGCGTTGTGGTTGTAGTGGTAGCCTTGATTGACCGGGGAGACGTCCGCCTCGCGCCATAGGTCACGCGTATCAATCGCTTTCACGTTGCCTTTGAACTCGGCGTATTTTCCTTTGTCGCCATCGACCGCCAGTTGAGCTTCGGCGATCTGCAATCCAAAGCCCTCGCGTCCCGGATTGCCGCAGCCGGTTGCCAACACGAACTTCGCGTTCGGTGAATCAAAATCCTTGCGCAGCGACTTGATGAGATGCACGAGGTTCTGCTCGTAGCGACCGGCCAGCGCGGCGCTTTGGTCCTTGTGTCCCTGCCACCAGACGAAGCCCGCGACTTCGTAGCCCTGGCCTTTGTAACCGGGGTAGTACTTTTCGAGCTTCTTCAGCACGGCTTTCGCATGCGCCGTATCGGCGTCGTACTGCCGACCGGCGTACCACGGCACGGGCTTCGGCTCAGCTCCCTTGTCCCAGAAGTTGGCGACATCCTTGTAGCCCGCGTAGATCTTGCCTTCATGTTCAAATCGCTCGCTGCCGGGCGGCAACAAGTCCCAACCGAGACTGCGATTGCCGATGCACGCTTTGAGCAGCA
>JANNDA010000615.1:0-4018 GCA_031387195.1 Planctomyces sp.
CTCTCGCGAACAAAGAAGGTCTCCATTCTGCTTGATCGACGTATCGATCCGAGCCAAGAGTTGAAGTTCTCGCGTTCCGGCATCGCGTTACGAGACCTGATCACCGCCGTCGCGGATTCTGTCGGCGCGGGGACTGCGATCGTTGGCAACGTGGTCTACGTGGGACCAAAGCCGAGTGCCGAGCGATTGGAATTGCTCATCAAACTTCGCAACCAGGAATTCATGCAACTCGCGGCCGTGAAACCCGCATCGAAGACCAAAGAATCGAGCGATGCGAAGTCCCCGTGGCCGACACGATCCGCAAAACTCAAAGCTCAGCGCACGCTGAGTTGGATCGACTTCAATCGTCCGCGTGATTTGCTGCATCAACTTGAGGTTCGCCATCAAGTCGAAATCGAAAAGCTCGACCAAGTCCCGCACGATCTGTGGGCGGGCAATTCACTCCCGCAAGTGAATGCGATTGAGGCATTGTCACTGCTACTGATTCAGTTCGGATCGACGTTTGAGTTTCTCCCCGATCGCGCAGCCATCCGCATCGTGCCACTGCGCGAGGAGGAAGCGGTTGTCGAAGTGACGTATGCCCTTCCCGCCAACGCAGCATCAAAAATCATCGGCGATCTGCAAGACCCATTCCGGAAAGTGAAGATCGAACAAGACGGGTTGAAGGTCATGATCCGCGCGACTGCCGAACAACATCTCGCGATCTCCCAATTTTTGAAGCAGCCTCGCCCAGGCAGTTCGGCAAAGCCGCCGACCACTTCAAAGACTGACAAGCCCGATCTCGCCCCATTGAGCCGGAAATTTACGCTGACCGTAAAGAACGCCCCGCTACTGGAGGTGATGAAGACCTTCGAGGCGAGTGGAATTCGATTCGACTACGACAGCGAGCAACTGGAGGCCGCCAAAATCTCGCTCGACCGCAAAGTCGACTTCGACGTGAAAGGGATGACCGCCGAGGCGATCCTCCGCAAGCTGCTCGAACCGCTGGAACTGGAAATCAGCACCGATGGGAACACGCTGCGGCTGAGCCCGAAGGAACTATAGCAGGCTATAAAAACGAAAAAGCCCGGCTTCCGAATGAAACCGGGCTGTCATGTTCGGCAATTGCCAGCAGGCTTAGTTCGCCGCCAATTCTGCCTTGGCGAACGGACTAATCCGGAAGATCTTCTCGACGATGACATCCTTCTCGGCCTGAGTCTTCGCAATTGCAAATCGCGCGCGGAACTTTTTCAGTTGCACACGACGCTTCCGCTTCCGAGCCAATTCACGCTGACCTTCAATACGTCCCATAGTCGATCGTAACCCCATACCCAGAAAACGATGGTTGACGGTTAATTACCCGCACTTCAGGGCGGACCTTTTAACGACCGCGTTCAACAGGGTCAACACGCGGAACCGGTTTTGGTGGCTAAGCCATTCACCTTCGGATCTTGGAAGCTTCAACAACCGTCATCGCACCGTAACCAGTCCGCCAGTCCCCTTGGAATTCCGCTTGCCCAACGAATTCCTCGTCACGCATCGCGGCCTTCCAGTCCGACAGCAAACGATCAGTGCGATCGACATGCACTTTGACGAGGTACTTTCCGGGCGACAGGGCAGCGGTTCGACGCCAGTCTTGCTCACGCTTTGAGTCCGGCTCGGCCAACAGCGTCACGGTGTGTTGCCACGTCTTGAACTTGGCGGAAGCCTGCCGGTCGGAAATCGCGATCGGGGCGGTTTCCCATTTCTTCCCGCGTTCTTCCCAGCGATAGATCGTGACTTGCAACAGCTTCGCGTCCCACTCCTCCGGCGGGTTCGCCAGTTTGAACCAGAGTTCGCTACTGAATTCACGAAGTCGTTGGCGATCCGACTTGGGCAGGTCCGAGGCTTGCGCGTATTCGTCACGAACGACTTTCGCGTAATCCTCCAGCCAAGTTCGGAAACCTTTGTAGCCCAGATCCCCCTTCAAGAATTTCTTGCCGCCGCCGTGCTCGACCTCCTTTAACGGCTTGAGCAACAGCAGACTCTTCTCCGGATTCTCGTTGTCGATGAGATGCTTCGTGCGAATGAGGTACGTCATCGTCTCCGCAGCAGTCTTTTTCATCCACGAAACTTGTTCGCCGTTCTTCTCAACCAGCTTGCGATTCTGCTCGGAACCTTCGGAATGACAGCCCATGCAACGGTGCCGCTGGCCCCAAACGTTCTGCTCGAACGATTCGAGTAACCGATCGGTTCTTGCAAACCGAATCACTTCGTCAGGCCGCGCAGGCTTTGCCAGTTCGTCCGGCGACATTTTTGGCGAGTTACGCAACTTCGGATCGCGGCAACACAGCTTGATCCATTCGGCAAACGCAGTCGCTTCTGCGGCGCGGGATTTCGCGTGCAGCAAATTCGAACCGGGATTGTCGGTGTCCTGCATGTTGATCAGCGTGAGTATCTTGGACTTCTCCGGCTTGTCGAGGTTCACCAACCCCTGATCCCGCAGCGAGCGAAACGTCTCCTCGCTGGAAGGTCGGATGTAATTCTTCAGATCGACTCCAGCCAAGTGACATTGCACGCAACTGCTCGGCTGGTCCGACTTGAAGATCGGCAGGATGCGCTGCTCGAAGACTTTCGCGGGCGGTACGGTTTCTTCAGCGTGACTTGGTGACAGTACAACGCCCAGCGTCATCGCGACGACACAGAACGACAGCCGATATTGATCGATGAGTCGCATAAAAAGTCCTCTCACGGAATCGTGTTGAAGCTCCGATCGCCCGCATCGCCCAAGCCAGGGACGATGAATTTGCGGGAGTTCAATTCGCGGTCGATCGCGCAGACGAAGAGTTGAGCATCGGGACAAGCGGCAGTGACGCTGCTGATCCCTTCGGGTGCGGCGATGAGCGACAGCACCTTCAGTTTCGGAACGCCCCAGCGACGTAAGGCGGACAGTGCGGCGATGGCCGATCCGCCGGTGGCGAGCATCGGGTCGAGGATCAGTGCGACATCGACCGGGCTGTGATCGGGCAGCTTGCAGTAATACTCAACTGGCTGAGCGGTCGCCTCATCGCGATACAGGCCGAGATGCCAGACCTCCGCCTCCGGCAGCAGCTCGAGCAGCGGATCAACCATGCCGAGCCCCGCTCGCAAGATTGGCACGAGGCCGATCCGCTGCGACAACCGCTGTGCGTCAGTACGAACCAACGGCGTTTCAATTTCCACTGTCTGAGTGCCGAGATCGCGAGTCGCCTCGTATGCCAACAGTACCGCGAGCCGTTGCACGAGCCGGCGGAATTCGTCGGGCGGTGTTGTCTTATCGCGCAGCGTAGCGAGGTGATGTTGAATCAGTGGGTGAGCGACTTCGTGGACTGCGGGCATAATCGAACCTCAACGACGACGCCTGCGAGTGCTCGCAAAAAGCTCTTTGAGCGGCAGTTTGAAACCGGGCAAAACGTCGCCACCATCGAGCGACTGGTTGGAACGCAAATGTTGGCAATCGGTCGGCGACGCGTAGACGTCAGCGATGTTCGTCGTCGGGTCAACGATCCACGCCAACCGACATCCCGCCGCAAAATACTCGGTCAGCTTGCGGTCCATTTCGGCGGTCGTGTTACTTTCGCTGAGGACGTCGACGGCCAGATCAGGAAACAAGCTGGGAATTGGGGTCGTCGGAAATTCGCCGCTTGGAATTTGGTCCCATGAGATAAACGTGACATCAGGAATTCGAACAAGGCGAGGTCGAAGCCGCAGCATCCCGTCTGCTCCCAAAGCGACACCGAGGTCGTGATCTTTGAGAAAGTTCCAAAAGAAGTGAGCGATGAACGATGCCAGCAACGCTTCTCTTGCTCCCATTCCCTTCTCCACCAAGACGCCATCCACGAGCTCAAACAGCCGGTTCTCAGTCGCCTCAATCCGAATCACATCTTTTTCCGTGGCACGACCGGGAGCCGGGCGGAAACGAACTCGGCTGGGACTAATCCCGCCGAGTTCTTCAAAGAGGTCCGCAAAGGTTTGAACGTCCGCGAAAGCTGTGGGCATGAGAGTGCTCCGAGTCTTTCCC
>JANNDA010000630.1:0-5132 GCA_031387195.1 Planctomyces sp.
GCGATGAGCTGACGATGAAAGCGGTCGCAGAACTCTGAGCCAAACGCTCCGGGATGTCCCTTCGCTTGCCAGCGCGCTTGATGCAGCCGCTTCAACTCGGCGTAAAACTGTTCAGCTTCGTTGAGCGATGCGGGTTCGTCCAACTCCAACGGCCCAGCTTGCTCGAACAAACGGATCGAGCGTCGAATTTTCTGCCGCGTGTTGCTGCTCAACTTGGAAAGATAGTCCGTTCCAGTTTCTCGGAGTGCGGCCAGATTGACGGTTTCAAATGATGTTTCTTTGAGCAAACGACATTCGAGAGAGACTGGTGGCGCTTCGATCAAAGCAGTCAGCGGATCGTTCGAGTCGATGCCGCTGAAATAAAACTCGTCACAATCGGGATATTGCTCGGTCAGGAACGTCAAACACGCGCGGCAAACATCTGCGTCATGAGCCGAGTCAACGAGGAGGCCGTTATGTTCGATGGTCAATTCATCCAAAGCTTCGTCGCCCGATTCATTGAGAAACAGGCTGTCGGAGACTAGCACTTTGCGGCGACGGTTCTGGCGTCGGCACAGCAGTGACAGTCCTACGACGTCGTCAGCCGATTTAGCCATTAAGATTTGAGGCCGCACGTCGTCTGGCAAGCAGGACAACCAACATCGCATCCAACCCCACGACGTGAAGAACGAGTGACGAGCGCGGCGTTGCAGATCGGTCCAAATTCGCCCCAGTTCGTCCAAGTCATTGATGGGCGTGGCCGTTACCAAGATCGAAGCCGAGTTAGGCATGAGCTGGCTCCCTCGGCGCGGCGTTGACCGGTTGTTCTTCTGGTTGCGAACGTTTGTTGTTGAGAAGCGAATTCAACGCTGGGAAAAACACGCGGCGATGGGCTCCACGCAGCGGGCTGGCGATCCAGTTCGGCAAGCTGGAAAACAACAACTGTCGCCAAGCTGACCAGAGCAGCGGCTGTTGTCGCAAGCTTTGACGGAAATGCCATCGAGCTGCGGTTCGGTCTCCTTGCTGCAACAACACATGGCCGAGCCAATCGTGAGCCTCTGCGAGAACCGAGCGGATCATCGACTTTGGCAGTTGAATACGGTCCCGATGCGCGGCCAGCTCCGTCTGAATGGTTTCCAGAAAACTGGTGGCAAAATTGATCTGCGATTCCGGCCGTGTGATTTGGTCGGCAAAACCGAGTTGATACTGAATCGAGGCCACTTCCAAAAACGCGACAGAGCCCTCGCGGCACGTGCGTAAATGGAAGTGATAGTCCTCGCCGCCGTGCGTGTATTTGGAGCTGAACTCTCCGACTTGCAACATCCGCTCGCGACGTATCAGGACGGTCGAAGTATGGACGAGGTTGCCCATGATCATCGGCGAATAGATGTCACCGCAGTAAGCCGACACATCGCGAACGGCCTCCGGCAAATGGGGAGTCTGATCGTCGAGCTGAATCGCTCGTGCAAACAAATCGTCTGGGGAAAACCAACGATAGGCGCTGTACATCGTGCGGAGATATCGGGGATTGAGAACTCGGTTGTCTGGATCAATCGCCTCCATGTCTGTCCAAACCATCCCCGCCTCGGGAAACGCTCGGAAGACGGCCAACTGAGCTTCCAATTTCCACGGAAACCAGACGTCATCCGAATCCAACAGGGCCACAAAGTCACCCTGTGATTCGGCCATTCCGTGATTGCGTGCGCCAGAGACTCCCGTGTTCTTTTGGTAAAAGTATTTGACTCGCTTTTCTTGACCGTACCGCTCCTGAACGACATCGCGAGTCTCATCGCGTGAGCCATCGTCAATGATGACGACTTCGAGATTGTGATGCGTTTGAGCGAGCACGCTATCAATGGCCCGTGAGAGGCAGTGCGCGCGGTTGTACGTTGGAATGACAACGCTCACCAACGGGGCGACGGTGTTTTCCAAGGGGTTGGGAATCGAGCTGGTCACGTCGCACTCTCAAGTCAGTCAGGCGGGAGGAATTGGTGAGCCTGTCGAGCTTAGCTCACGCGGAGCACTCGGCAGCGGTGACGATCAAGATCACCCATCAAGATGTCGTGACGCGGTGGAAGTCGTGCCCAATTGTTGCCTCGCGTCAACAACGGTGTGGCGAAATCGCAACGCAGAAGGGACTCAGTTTGAGTGAGTTAATAATCCGCTGACTTCGGCGAATCGCTGGCGGCTACCGATGCGCACCGAGCATTCGTAGAATCCGTCGCCGTTCCCGTCCCAACTTTCTGTCCGGAGATCACATCATGGGGTTGTTCGACAAGCTGCGTGGCGAATTGGTTGACATCATCGAGTGGGTCGATGATTCCAAACACACACTCGTTTGGCGGTTTCCGAGATATCAGAACGAGATCAAGAACGGCGCTCAGCTCATCGTGCGACCGGGTCAAAAGGCGATCTTCGTGCATCGCGGTGAAGTCGCCGATGTCTTTGATGAAGGACATTACGAACTCAAAACCGACAACTTGCCGATTCTCAGTACGTTGTCTGGATGGAAGCACGGTTTCAACAGCCCGTTCCGCTCGGAGGTGTATTTCGTCAGCACGCGACAGATCACCGACCTGAAGTGGGGCACGCCGAATCCCGTGATGCTGCGCGATCCGGAATTCGGACCGATCCGCTTGCGGGCCTTTGGCACTTATACACTCAGGGCTGTTGATCCGAAGGCGCTGCTGAAGGAACTTGTCGGCGCGAACGGCGAGTACAGTTCGGACGAACTCGCCGAGCTGTTGCGGTCGATCATCACGACGGCGTTCACCGACTTGCTGGCGACGTCAAAGGTCGCCGCGCTGGACTTGGCCAGCCACTATCAAGAAATGTCCGATGGCCTCCGCAAATTGGTGGTCGAGCGGATTGACGACGAATACGGTTTAGATATTCCGTCTTTGTTCATCGTCAACGTGTCGCTGCCAGAGGCGGTCGAAAAAGCACTCGACGTGCGGACGAGCATGGGCGTCGTCGGCGACATGAACAAATTCCAGCAGTACCAAATGGGCCAAGCGATGATGGCCGCTGCGGACAATCCAAGCGGTGGCGGTGCCGACGGCATGGGCCTGGGAATGGGCTTCGCGATGGCCAATCGCATGGCTCAGATGGGAGCGGCTCCCATTGGTCAACAAGGTGGTGCGCCGATTTCCGCTCCCCCACCGTTACCGAACGCGGCAACTTGGCACGCGGCCATCAACGGTCAGTCGCAAGGACCGTACACGCTCGCTCAAGTTCAAACGGCGATTCAAACCGGACAGGTTGAGCGTTCCACGCTGATTTGGAGCGCGGGAATGAGCAACTGGCAATCGGCCGGTGAGGTCGCACAAACGTCGTCGCTGTTCGGCGCGACTCCGCCGCCATTGCCGCGATGATTGGAAATTGAGCCAAGGGATGCGTGAGTCGTTTAAGGCGGTCGTTGACAACGATTTGCCTTTGACACCTTTTCATTTTCGCCCTTTAGGGCTTGGCTTGGCTGGTCTCTGTAGGCCACGAGACAGTTTCTGGAATTCGGGCAGGTATTCGTCGGCCAGTTCCGCGCCAACCATCCCTTGAAGGACGAGGCATCGGTTGTCTTCAAAGAGCACGACTTGGTACAGCACGAGCGGAGTTCCCGACTTCGCATCGGTCCCGTCCGCAATCGTCTCGAAGCCGGAGAGTCCGGCCAATTCAATGGATTCGTTGGATTTCAATAATGGGTTTTTGAAATCTGCGGTCTTCGAGACTCGCTGTTCCGCGTAGGACTCACGTTCTGACTCAGCGATTAGAACATTCACGGGAACGACCACAAACAACGGCTCGCTTGGTGACTTGATCGGGATCGTGCCGTCTGTTGTGTACAACAGCGCGTTGGCAATTGCCGGAGCGAGCTTGAGCTTGGACGATTCACCCAAGGTAAGGCCAAATGGGTTTGTTTCACTCTTGGTCCCCGTAGTGACGGTCGTTTCTGAAGAGTCATTCGATTTCCCCGAATCCACTTGCGCGCTGAGCACCGTGGCTCGTAAGACCGCCGATACGGCTTGTTCTTGGTCCTTGAGAAATGTGGCCGTCACGATGGTCGTCTTGGTTTGGTCGCCAAATGCTCGCAACCACTTCAAATAGACGCTGCCGTTGGCGGATTGCTCAAAATGCACGAGCATTTCTCCCCGCCCATTGAACGAAGATTGATTGCTGCTCCAAAGTTTCCAGCCTCGTGACTTAATGGCTTGCTCATCAAAGCCTGCGGTCGTCTTCTCGAAGGGGGCTGGAAGAGTCACGATCATGACGGAGGACTGCGTCGCAGGTTGAGCAAAGCCTTCAAAGTTCTCTGCCAGTTCAAACCCCGTCGGCTGGCGAACTTTGATTTGCGACTTGGGAAAGCGGACATAGTCCTCCAGATCGGCTTCGGTAACCGCCCTGAGGTTTTCGCCGGGCTTAGCATGTGCCGTCGTCGGTGACGGAGACAAAGCCTCCGAAGTTGGCGGCGACCATAGCTCAGGCGTCGCTGGCTGGTGGACATTGTTCCTCGGGCGGGCAAAACGCGAGACGTCCACGACATCCAGAATCACCAAACCCCCCAAGACGCTCATGACCAAACCGAGCAGGCCATAGACCACTCGTGCCCCGGTTCGACCACAGAGCGCGACGATCGTCCTCGCTTTGCGACTGTTGATAAACCAATCCCAGTTACACGCCGCGCCGAAAATGCAAAACACTCCCGCTGCCGCAATGATGATCCCCGCTGGATTCATGCCAATCCCCTTTTGTTGTCGTTGATGTTTCCCGCATTCAGGTCGCGAGACCTAGTTACGGCTGTTGCTGACAGAGCCTCCAGAATCGTGATAGAGTCTCGCCAGAAATACGAATTGCTCTGGATTTTTGTAGGTGTTCCTTATGTTGTCGATTATCGGAAATGGCGTTTACACGTTCTCGGATGCTGCAAGGCTGACGCGACTGAAAAGTACCCGCGTGCGCGAATGGTTCCGAGGCAACCGACACTCTCCAGTCTTTACGAGCGACTACGCTGATGGAACCCAGCAGCCGTTGATTAGTTTTATGGACTTAGTCGAAGTATTCGTTGCTGGACAATTACGAGACAACGGAATCAGCCTGAAAACGATCCGTAAAGTCCATTCCGCGTTGAAATCTGAATGGAAGGCCGATCATCCCTTTTC
>JANNDA010000746.1:0-2528 GCA_031387195.1 Planctomyces sp.
CGTAGACGATCGAGTTCCGGACCTCGCACGACGCATCGTAGATGACGTCCAATGCCGCGCGTTGCTGGCCGACCGGCAGGTGCCGGTTCTCCTTCAAGCGGCGGTAGATGTTTTCGATGTCCACAATCGAGTCGTCCACCAGATCGCCAATCGCCACCGCGATGCCTCCCAGCGTCATGGTGTTGATGGTGATTCCGAATCGGTGAAATACGAGGATCGTGAGCAGAATCGACAGCGGCATCGACGTGAGCGAACTGAGGCTCGTGCGGAAGTTGCCCATCAACAGGAACAGCACGACGATGACCCACAACGCTCCGTCGCGCACGGCTTCGGTGACATTGTGGACGGCGGCTTCGATGAAGTCGGCCTGCTTGAAGATGCGGCGTTCGATGACGACATCCGGCGGCAATTCCTTCTGCAACGATTCCAGCACGTCGTTGATCTTGCGGTCGAGCGCCAGCGTGTCGGCGTTCGGCTGCTTCTGCACAGTCATGATGACGGCCGGGCCGCCGGAGTGTGCTTGCCCCTCATGCCCCTCATACAAGCCCGACGCGCCAGCGAGTGCGTGTTGTTCGTGTTGCTGTTCGTGTTGTTCTTGTCCTTGAGAATCCACTCGCTCGCGCGTCGGGCTTGTATGCGGTTGCGATTCGCGGACGGCGGCATTCACGTCGGGTTCCAGCTTGACCCACGCGCTGCCGTCGCCTCGTTTGACCGGCCCGCCGAAACGGACATCGGCCACGTCCTTGATCCGCACCGGCATCGGCTCGCGCCATAGGACGGGCGTGTTTTCGATCTCCTCCAGTGTGAGGCTCTGCCCGCTGATCCGCAGCAGCGATTCTTTCGGCGAGCGGACCATGATGCCGCCCCCCGCGATGACGTTCGCCTTCCGAGCCGCCTCGGTCAGTTGCAACAGCGTAACGTTCTGCGCCGCCAGCCGCGCCGGCGACGTGATGATCTGGTACTGCTTGAGCACGCCACCCATCACGGTGACTTGCGACACGCCTCCGACAGCCAACAGCCGGTTGCGCAGCGTGAACTCGCCCAGCGTTCGCAACTCCATCGCCTTTGCCGCTTGTTCTTCGGGAGTCTTCAACTCCGCAGTGGACCGAAGGCCGAGCAACATGATCTCGCCCATGATCGACGAGATCGGAGCCATCACCGGATTGGTTTCAGCCGGCAACCGCTCGCGCGCCAGTTGCAGTTTCTCGGCGACGATCTGCCGATCGCGAAAGATGTCGGTCCCCCAATCGAATTCGACCCACACAATCGACAGCCCAATGCCCGACGCCGACCGCACGCGCTGCACGCTAGTCGCTCCGTTGAGCAGAAACTCGATGGGTCGCGTAACCAGTACCTCGACTTCTTCCGGCGCGAGTCCCGCCGCTTCGGTCATGATCGTCACGGTCGGGCGGTTCAAATCCGGGAACACATCGACCGGCATCTCGCGAAGCTGAATCGCTCCGAAGACCATGACCACGAGCGCCCCGATCAGCACGAGCGCCCGATTCTTCAGCGAGAACGAGATGATGTGATTCAGCATGATTGGTCGGAAGTCCCCGCGCATATGGTCTCGGACCAAAACATCCGGGCGGCTACTTTGCCGCCGCATTGCTCTTGAAACAGAGGATTCCGCCATGACTCGATTGACCGGGCGTTTCGACGGAAGAGCCGTCGTGTTGGACAATCCCCAAGGAGTCGCGTTGCCACCCCAAACGCCGGTGGAAGTGTTCGTCGTCGCTGTTCCGGACGAGACCGTTCCTGACAACACAGTGGCTCAGACCTCCAACGCCGAAGAGCGACAGCAGGCGTTGGAAGAATTCCGCCACGCAAACGAGGCGTTCTGGTCTCGCCAGAAATCGAAATGATGTGATTCAACATCCTGACCCCCGTGGGGAACCGGCAATACAAGCCCGACGCGCCAGCGAGTGCATTTTCATGGCGTTACGAATCCGCTCGCCGCCGGAATGAATCCACTCGCTCGCGCGTCGGGCTTGTATTACTGGCACCATCATTCGGCACCCCGATCACTGTCTTGCGCTTCGAGGACGTAAGTGACGGCGCTCGCCAAATCATCTTCATGATTGATCCAACGGCGACTGGCCCGTTCCGTCCAGAAGTTCTCTCGCCCAGCATGGAGCGGCTTCAGCTTGCGAGTACACCACGCTTTGAATTGCTCATAGACGGTTTCCGGTGCGTAGCCTGTGGTGGTGACGACAACGTGAACGTGGTTCGTGCGCGCGTTGACCGCATGAAGCGTCCAACGGCGGATGTTGCAGTGTTTGCGAATCGTCGCTTCGACGATCTCCCGATCACTGGTTGAGAGCCGAAACTCCGGCTCCGTCATTCGCGATTCGGCCATCTCCGCAAACAGAGCATTGGGACGCTGTGGAGCGGGTTCATCTTTTCGATTCCAGCCACGGTCATCCCCCGGCAGCCAAGTTCCGTAGGTGGTCCAAGTCAAAAAGTAGGCCAACGGTTCGCCGGTATTAAACGGTTTCGTGGTCATCAAGTTTCCTCCCATACAAGCC
>JANNDA010000770.1:0-11102 GCA_031387195.1 Planctomyces sp.
AGCCCCCCAGTTCGGTGACGAATTCACCGGGAGGCTGACGCCACCCCGCTCGCCGGAAAGATTTCCATCGTCGGTCAGTTGCAGCTCCACTTCCGTCAGCACGAAGTCGAGTTGCTCACCGTTGCTGATATCCGGTTCCGCAGCCGCTGTCTCGCCCCCAACAACGCCAGCCGACGGGTCCAGTGCTGCGATATCGACCGCCTCCGGCATGACCGCCATCGGCACCGCGCTCATCAGCACTCGCTCTTCAATCTCGAACAGATCCAGCGCCCGCCCGGCCGGTTCCGCCTGAGCATCCCGCACCGACCGGCGAGCCCGTTCCAAGATCTCGGCCAGCGTCAGGCGAGCCCGCGCATTCAGATTCCAACGACTCATGAGTGTCATCCTCAGACGACGCAGCCTCTGCGCAAATTCGCGAGAGAGCCTCGTTCATCAACCATCGGTCATGCCGACCGGCAATTGCAGCCGGTCGCCGCGGCGAGCAGTCCGATTGCGAAGACTGTGAGCGACGGAATCGATTTCACCGATTGTGCTAGCAGAGGTTGCTCAACGTTGGGCCTGCCCAACAGAAGCCATTGGTGAGTCTTGGAAACATGATGCGTGGCGGGTGTGGCGAAACATCAACATTTCCAGGGAGTGATTTTTGTCGGGTCATCACGAAACAGCTCTCGAAGCTGTATTTGTCGCGGTTTTGTCACATTTTGAAACACTTGATTCACAAACTGAAACACTTGGCACGGCCCCTGCTTTACATCCGCAGCATCGCAACCAAATGTGAGTTGCAAACAAATCACTCGACTCAACAGACACAGGAATCAACTCATGGCCAAGTTCAACATCCAACGACTCGAAGACCGCATTGTCCCCAGCGCCTTTTGTGCGGCTCTGTGCGGTGACAATTCTGGCAACGACAACTCTGGTAGCAGCAACGACAAATCGGGCAGCGGCAGCGGCAAAGACAAGTCAGGTAGTGGCAGCGGCAAGGACAAGTCGGGAAGCGGCAGCGGAAAAGACAAGTCCGGTAGCGGCAAGTGCAAAGACAAATCAGGTAGCGGCAAAGACAAGTCCGGCAGTGGCAAAGACAAGTCGGGAAGCGGCAAAGACAAGTCCGGAAGCGGCAAAGACAAATCCGGAAGTGGCAAAAACAAGGGCGGAAAAGCTTGCAAGCCAGTCATTGTCAAATGCAAGAAGTAGCTTGCTGATGCGGCAGCTCGCCGCGTGAGTTCCTGATTCGAGTGATGAATCCTGCGTAGGCGGAGCGGCTCTTCTTGAACCGCTCCGCCTTTTTTTGGCTCGGCCACAGTGTGGCGTTTCGTGAACTAGGCTTCTTGGTCGTTATTTTTCCTGGCTTCGTAGCCTGGCTCGCCAGAGTTAGGGGGTGCCACGAACTGCATCCAATCTCTGGCGAGATTGGCTACTTCTGTGATGCGAGTTGACCATGTCACACGAAACCGTCATTCCGCCGAGCGAGTGTCCCCGCTGCCAACTCAACACACACCAGGGTGACGAGGTCTTCCGCCATCGAAAGGGGACGTTCAAGTTTGATGTCGATCTGGCGATTGAGATCGTCAGCGACGGGCGCGAACCCGTGGAAGTGGATGAAGAGAGTCTGCATCACACGCTGCAGAAGTCGGAAGTCAACGAACAACATCTGCCGCACGTCAAAATGGGAAAGCCCGGGATCATCGCCTTTGTGACGTACCACTTGGAGGACGGCCAAACGGTCACGGCACATCTGCTGATCGACGGCAACCACCGCGCCGCCCGCAGCCTCAAAGAAGGCCGTCCGTTCTTTGTGTATCTGCTCACCGAGGAAGAAACCGACCGCACTTTGTTGCGAGCGCCGAAAAAGGTCTCGGTGCGTCGGAAGGCTCTCGCTCGATAAGCCTGAAGCTCACATAACCCGAAGCGTCAGCGAGGGCGAGCGTTTCACGAGTCTCTGAATTCATCGCGTTGTGAAGTGTCCGCCCTCGCTCACGCTTCGGGTTACATCACTGACCTCGGCCAGTTCAACATGTCCAAAAAAACCTCGACATTGCCGAAGCTGAGAAGTGATGCCGTCGTGCAGCGCCTGACCGACGAGGATTTCGTCGTCAAGCTGCCCGCCGAGCGTCAGTACTTCAGCATCGGGGCCGGCGAGGCGTTTCTGCTGAAACAGTTCGACGGGATCTCGACGATCGACTCGCTGCTGGAAGCGTTCGAGAAGGAGTTCCGCGACGACATTTCGGTTCGCGACATCGACGAGTTCATCGAAATCGCCAAAGCGCGGAAGCTGTTGGAGTTGTCCGAGTCGGAGGCTGCCGCCGCCAAGGCCAGCCCGCAGAACGCGCGCATCAACGACGACGACGACGAGGAAGACAACGTCGATGTCACTCCCGGTCGCAAACAGAGCTTTCTGTACTATCGCATTCCGTTGTTTGATCCCGACCGTTTTCTGACTTGGCTGACACCGCAGATTCGTTGGGTTTGGACACGCGGTTTTGCAGCCGTGTCCAGCATCTCCATGCTGTTCGCGCTGCTGATCCTGACCAGCAATTGGCAGGATGTGACCGCGTCTTTCTCGGAAGCCAAACGCTGGGAAACCGTCGTGCTGGTGTGGTTGGTGGTGATTGCGGCCACCACGTTGCACGAGTTCGCTCACGGAGCGACCTGTAAGCATTTCGGCGGCGAAGTTCGCGACACGGGCGTTTTGTTGATGCTCTTCATGCCCTGTTTTTACTGCAATGTTTCCGATGCTTGGTTGATCCCGCAAAAGTCCAAGCGGATGCTGATCACCGCCGCGGGCGGCTATTCCGATCTGTGTTTATCGACGTTGGCCGTGTTTGTCTGGCGGATCACCGTTCCCAACAGCCTGCCCAACTTCTTGGCGTTCGTGGTCATGACGGTCTGCGGCACGCGCGGCTTTATCAACTTCAATCCGCTGCTGCGGCTGGATGGTTACTACCTGCTCAGCGATTGGCTGGCGATCCCCAATCTTCGGTCGCGATCGCAGAAGCGATTCATGGGTCACATGCGTTGGCTGCTGTGGGGTGCGGCGCGGCCGCCGAAGGAGTCCCGTTCGCGACTGCTGTTCGCCTACGGCGCGATGTCGTGGGGGTTTGCGCTGTGGTTTTTGAACTTCGTCTTTTTGGAAATGATGAAGTATGCCAGCGATGAATTTGGAACGGCAGGCATTGCGTGCTCAAGCCTGTTGATGTTGGTGGCGTTCAAGCGAGTGTTTCGAGGTTTTTTCAAAAGTGAGTGCATGGCCATGATCAAGACACGACACAAGCGGACATTGGCGTGGTTGCTGGGCGGAGCGGCGATTCCCGCCGTGCTGTTCCTTGTACCGGTCAAGCACTACGCGACCGGCGACTTCGAGGTGCGGCCCGGAGACCGTCACGAAATCAACGCGCCTGTCACCGGCTTCATCAGTGCGATCCTGATTGAAGAAGGCAGCCGTGTCGCCAAAGGTGATCCGTTGGTGCAGCTCAAATCGCCCGACTTGGAAACGCAAATCTCCACGAAGGGAGCCGAGCTGCGCGGCGTCGAAGCGAATCTCGCCAAGCTGCGGCTCGGCCCGCGACCGGAACAGCTCACCGCGACGCGCGACAAAGCGACGCGGCTGCGGAATTGGGTGAAGCTCGGACATCAAGAACTCGAACGAGCGCGCGAGGCCTACACCCAAGAATTGCAGGCGATCGACCAACGCATCGAGCGGACGAAGACGCAATGGGACTTCGCCAAACAGAGCTACGCGGAATCCGAAAAGCTGTTTCGCTTGAAGGCACTGGCCGGAGCGCAACTCAAATCCGAACAAGTTCAGCTCTCGGTGCTCGGCACGCAGATCGCCGAAGCCGAAGCCGACCGCCGTGTGAAAGAGGCCAACGGCCTGCGAACCATCGAATCTGAGATCGCTCGCCGCGAACAAGAACTCGCCGACGCCGACAGTCAGATGGACCTGCTGCAAGCCGGCACTCGCCCCGAAGAGATCGCCGCCGAAGTGGCTCGCCAAGAACAACTGCAAGAACAACTGCGGTTCTACAACTCGCAACTTGAAAAGCTCGTCGTCCGTTCGTCCGTCAGCGGAGTCGTGGCGACGCCTCGCATGCACGAAAAAATCGGCCAGTTGGCGACTCAGGGCTTGCCGATTTGCGTCATCGAAAACGCCTCGAAGTCGCGCGTCGAGATTTCTGTTACCGAAGACGATGTCCTCGGTGTCACGTCCGGCCAACCGGTCATCTTGAAAGCGCGAGCGCTGCCATTCGACACGTTTGAAGCGATCGTCGAACACATCGCCACCGCCGCGACCGTGCAGACGCTGAAGCAACGCAACGTCCTGGTCGTGCATTGCGAACTCAGCAATCACGACGGCCGACTGCACTCCGGCATGACCGGCTTCGGCCGTATCTTCCGCGGCCACCAAACGCTCGGAGCTGTGATGCTGTCCAAAGCCATGCGCTACCTCCGCACCGAATTCTGGTGGTGAGCGACAAAGTAACCCGAAGCGTGAACGAGGGCGGACGCTCCAAGTGACGTTGAACCTGCGATCGAAGCACCGTAAAGCGTTCGCCCTCGCTCACGCTTCGGGTTACTTTGGATGTCGCTACGGCCCGAGCGAATGGCCGATTCCGTCGTTGGGCATCTGCCCCATCTGCCCGGCGTGAGGATTTGATCCGTCCACGAATCCGATCTGCCAGCGATCCAGCAGCGTCCCCTGAGCTTCCTCAATGCGGACTTGCAGCGTGTTGTAGTCGGCGAGCATTTGGCTAGAGGTGCTGAGGGCGGTGATGTAAGACTGCATCGCGATCTGGTAGTCGTACAGCGCCAGCAACAGCCAATCATCGCCACGATTCGCCGCTGGCGGAGTCGAGAATCGAATGCGTGCCAGCCGCAACCACTCCTGCGTGTATTGCACTTGCCGCAGCGCGCTTTCGTAACGCTCCCAGGTCGTTTGCATCTCGGCGATCAGTCCGGCGAACTCGAAGACGACTTGCTCCTCGAAGCCGCGCAACAAAGCAAGTTCACGCATCAGTTGCAGTTCCGCCGACTCGACGTCGGCCTTCGCGCGGCGATTCCCCAGCGGCACCGAGAACTCCAGTCCCAACGTCCAATCGGTGTAGTTGAACTCCGACATCTGACTCAGCGAGTCATCCAATCGCGCATCCAATCCGTTCGTCCGATACAGCGCCTTCAAATCCAACTGCGGCAACTTGCCGTTGCGAGCGGCCACTAAACGCCACTCCTGTTCCTGGCGACGCGAGCGGCGGCGGTTCAAGTCCGGGCGTCGCGAGTAGGCCGTCTGCAACAACGTCCCGACATCAAAGTTCATTTGGACTTGGCTCGGCGTGTCGATCGGCGTCAGCAACGTGCCATCAGAAGTCGGCAGCCCCAGCAACTGCCGCAGATCGTATTCACGCTGCACCACACTGAGCTGAGCTTGGCTGCGCTGGCGTTTGAGGTTTTCCAGATTCACGCTGGCTCGCGCAACGTCCATGTAAATCGACCGCTGAGCCTCCAACCGCAATTGCTCGATCCGCACCACCTCATCCGCCAAAGGGACCACCGACTCGATCGCCTGCAAAGCGATCATCGCCGCGTGCAATTTCCAATAGGCGTCGGTGATGCTGCGGAGTTGCGCGATCGTCACTTGCGTGACTTCCCACTGCGTCTGATCCGCTCGCGCGGCGGCGATCTGAATCGGAGCTGTGTTCACCTTCCAGCCACCCGCTCGTAGCAAAGGTTGCCGAAACTCAAACACAGTCGCCGTTGTGTAGGCTGGATTGATGCCGCTCGAAGTTCCCTGCGGAAAGAACAAATAACCCAGCGACGGGTCGTACGAGATGCGCGTGGTCGTTCCCCACGGCCAAAGTTTTTCCAAACCCGCTGCGAAGTTCGCCTCGTCGCGCCGAGTGTTCGTCTCCAAACCCGGCCCGAAGAACGAGTCTGGCGGTTGATTGATTTGACTCCCGAAGTACGCCGCCGAAGCCTTCGGATCAAACCGCGACGACTCCTTCCGCAATTCGGCGTCAGCGATCGCCGGGTCCAACGTCGTGATCGGTTCGATGCGTACTGAGCCGCTCAGGGTGCGCACGATCTCGGACTTTTGCAGGCCCATCAGTACCGCCTGTTGCAGGGGCAGCGGCCGGCGTGGGGTAGTGGAGGGATTCAACGTTGTCGAGCCGATCAACGGTCTCGTCACATCCATCGGGGCCATAATTCCGGCAGCAGCCAGGGACGCGGGTTGCGCCGTGGGCGGGACCGCGCCGTGCGACAGTGTGGCAGTATCGGACATTTTCAGAGGGGTCTGGTTGAGCGATCCATTGGCCGACGAGTCCACAAAATGAGCGCAGCCACAGCAGCCCAGCGACAGAGCAAGGCTCCAGGCAAGGCAGCACACGAAACGTGATTGCCCGCTGTTCATATTGGTGACAGGGATGAGAAGATTGAGAGGCAGGGAAGATGAGGTTGATGAGAAATGAATTGGCGAGGGTGGGAAGCTAGCTCAGCTTTCAATTCAAGGGCAATCCGAATGTTCGCCAGCGGCCACCGTCGGGCCTGTCCTGGCGGAGCCATGACTGGCGAGCGACCTCGACGACCACACATGAATCGTTCTCCGTCGGGCTTGCCTCGGCGGGAACACGACTGGAGGCTACACGCCGCCATACGCCTTGAGTCGCCGCCCCCGTTGGGCTTGTCTCAACGGAGCGAATGTCAGTTTGACGACGTCGCCAGTCAGTCGTTGCTTCCGTGGGGGCAGGCCCAACGGAGAACGGTCCTCGCTGACTCTTCGGGGGACATCGCGCGCATCACTCTTCGTCGGCATAGCGGAGTTGCGTTTCGATGATCTCGTCGCTGCGACGGAAAAATGCGTCGAGCACCGTCGGATCGAACTGCTTGCCTCGGCTCTCGCTCAAGATGCTGAAGCTTTTTTCGCGGTTGAACGCTTTCTTGTAGATCCGTTTACTGCTGAGGGCATCGTACACGTCGGCCACGGCAGTGATGCGGCCTTCGATCGGAATGTCCTGGCCGGACAGGCCCAGCGGGTAGCCTTCGCCGTTCCACCATTCGTGATGCGTCAGTGCGATGCGGGCAGCCAACGCCAGCACTGGCGAAGCTTTGGTATCCAGCAACTTCACCCCCATTTTCGTGTGATGCTGGGCGGTCGCAAATTCGTCGGCGGGCCGACAACTGATGATCTGTTTGCCAATGCCACAGTGCCTCTGGACGACAGCGTACTCGTCTGGGTCGAGCCTTCCGGGCTTGTTGAAGATGGTGTCGGGAAGTCCGATTTTTCCGATGTCATGCAACTGAGCGGCCAACTCCAGGGAGTCCACTTGAGTTTCGGAGTAACCCAATTCACGGGCGATGATCCCGGCGAACTTACCCACGCGGACGATGTGCGAACCGGTATCATTGTCGCGGAACTCGCAGGCGCGAGCCAAACAATAAATGACCTGTCGCCGCGACTCCGCCAGCTCACTCGTCCGTTCGCGAACTTGCTTCTCCAGTTGCACGGAGTGGTTCGCCATCAAATCGAACTGAACTTTCATCGTCAGCACGTTGCGAACGCGCAGCAGCAGCTCGCTTGGGTCCACCGGCTTCTGCAGGAAATCCGCGACCCCCATTTGAAGAGCTTGCGTCTTGAGCGATGCCTCGGGCGTCGCGGTCAACACGATGACAGGAATCGTCGAGAGTGTCGCGTCGGTTTTCATGGCCCGCAGAATGTCCAAGCCGCCGACCTGCGGCATCATCACGTCGAGCAGCAAGAGATCGGGGTGCTCGCGCCGCAGCAGTTCCAGCAGCTTGGATGACTCGGTCGAGGAGATGACCTGCGAATAGCCCCCTTGCTGCAAGAATTTGCGAACAACCAGCACGTTGTACGGCTCGTCATCGACGATCAGGATCTTGGCGGCGCGAACTCGTTCTTGCGTTGGGGAGAGAGTCGGTCGCGCAGCGGGTGATTTGGCTGGCGATGACTGCTCCAAATTCAACGCCGTGAGCGTTTCGTCCAAGTCGTAGATGTCCCGTGAAATGGGTCGCTCAGCGACAGCGAGTACCGTCATCATCCGTCTCTCTAAAGTCGTCCCTCTGTGAGATCACCACGAATGTGGCGAAAACAGGTTTGGTTATTTTTGTGACGCGAGTCGAAAAAATCGCGGCGTCGCCTGCGGAAGGCCCCAGGCGACTGGGAGTCTGTTCGGATTGTTCAGAGTGGCGGAATCGCAACATCCCCCGGCAATTCCTGCCACTGGCCTGAGTGGTCGATCATGACAGTCCAGGGGACATTTCCGGTATTGATGATCCGAGAACTTGAGTCAACTCAACCGGTATCAGTGGTTGTGCCGATGGAAACGAAAGGACCGTTTCTGCGTGGGACCGTGTTGTTGTCAAAATTCCGTCCCGCACCACCGGCGAAACTTCATGAATCGCTACTCTTGGACCGACTCGCTCAGTCGACTGCTGACCGTCACCGTTTCGGTGGCTGGTTTGGTCGCGGCGCGCCCGGCCGTGTCGCAAGAGTGGCCTCGTTCGAGCGTGGTACGACCAGTCACGGTCCCTGAGCAATGGCCGCATTCGCCGTCGGCTCGCGGGGGACCTCGACCGAACGGCATGACCGCCTCACCGTCGATGACTGCGCCGCCCAACTTCCATCAGCCATCGAATCTCAATCTGCCTGTCATCGCTCCCGGACAGACCAACCCACCGCCTGCGTTTCGACCGACGACTGGCACGGCGTCCAACGGTTCGTTCAACGCGCCGAGTTCATTTCCGTCATCACAACCTCAGCAGTGGGCCAATCGGCCAGCGAATCACGCCGATCGCATTCCGACGGCTGTTCCTCCTCAATCGAACGGGGTCCGTCTTGGCGGATCAGCCCCTCCGTTTTTCTCGAACATCACGACCACCGGGGGGCTGACGCCACCCCGCTCGCCAGCTTTTCCAGTACCGCAGCCCCAGAGTGCGCCGGCAATGACTTCACAGCCGCCGAGCAACAGCGCGACTTGGTCACCGCAGCCGCAGCGTCCGGCGAACCAAGTCCAGTCGTCTGAGTTCCCGTCCAATCCGGGGCAGTTCTCCAGTGTCCCGCGCTCTCTGTCCGAGCCGTCCGCACCCGCACCATCGCAACCAGTCGTCTTGCTCACATCCGCCGAGCAAGAAGCAGCCATCGTCGTCAACGCCTTCAACCAAGTCACGCCGCGCTCGCGAGTCACCGCGAACACCGCCCGCGAGCCGACAACAAAACCGCTCTCCAAAATTCAACAGGTGCATTGCGAGTCCTGCCCGAATCAGGACGACGCGGGAGCTATCCCAGCCGAGAGTTTGATTTCGCCGTTCGCGCAGCGAGCACAGTCGTATCCCGACAAAATGCCGCTCCCCATCCAGCCCGGCCAACTGGTGGAACTGCCGAAGGACTTCGCACCGTGGTGGGATGAGGTCGTCAATCGGCCCGTGCGAGTCAACACGCCCAGCCTCAACGTCGATGCCGAAAGCCTGGTGCTCAAAGCGATCGAGCATTCGCCGCAGATCATCGCCATGCGGATCGACCCGGTGATCCGCGAAACCGTGATTCTCGAAGAGAATGCCGACTTCGACTGGATCTCGTTTCTCGACACGACCTACGACGACAAGAGCGATCCGATCGGCAGCTCGCTGACCGCCGGTGTCGGCAAGACGCGCTACCGTGACAACCATGTGCAGTCCAGGGCCGGGCTTCGCAAGAAGCTCGACAGCGGCGGCAAATTCGACATCGCCCAACGTTTCGGCTACCAGGACACGAACTCCGATTTCTTCGTGCCCGGAGCGCAGGGAACGTCCCGCGTCGAACTGAACTTCACGCAACCGCTGCTGCGCGGCGGCGGAGAAACCGTCTCACAAAGCCGTATCGTGCTGGCCTCGCTCGATCACGAAATGGCATCGGCCGACCTGCTCGACAACATGCAGGATCATCTCGTCGCCGTGTACGAGTCCTATTGGACGCTGTACCGCGCCCGCGCGAACCGCCTGCAAAAGAACCGCCTGCTGCAACGAGCGATCACGACGCAACGCATGCTCGAAGGCCGGCAGGGAGTCGATTCGATCAAACGCCAAGTCCTGCGAGCTCAAGCCGCCGTCGCCAGCCGTCGCGCGGAAATCGTGCGCTGCGAAACCGCCATCCGCAACGCCGAGTCGCGGCTCCGGCTGCTGGTCAATTCGCCCGATTTGAAGGACCGCACGCAACTCGAACTCTTGCCCAGCGAGCTGCCTCTCGCCGAGGAACTCCCGGTCACGCTACGCGGCTCTGTCGAGTCCGCGCTGACGCATCGACCCGACATCTTCTCCGCGATTCAACGCATGAAGGCCGAGAGCCTGCGGCTGGAAGTCGCGAAGAACGATCTCTTACCGAAGCTCGATCTCGCGTTGGGCACCTACGTCGCCGGCCTGCGCGGCAACGGCCAACTCGACAAAGCCTGGGGCGATCAATTCAACAGCGGCGAGCCGGGCTACAACATCGGCCTCGCCTTTGAAATGCCGCTGGGCAATCGCGCCGCGAAAGCCCGGCAATGCCGCCGCCAATGGGAACTCGCCAAAGCCCTCAAAGAATTCGAAGCCTCCGTCGAAACCGCGATGACCGAGGTCGAAGTCGCCGTCCGCGAAACCGAAACCGCGTACCAAGAAATGCTCGGCCACTTCCAAGCGATGGTCGCCTCGGAGAACGAAGCCCAGTACCTCGAAGAACGCTGGAAGCTACTCCCCGGCAACGACCAGACGATTAGCTTCCTGCTGGAAGATTTGCTCGACGCTCAAGAACGCGTCGCCAACGAAGAGGCCGACTTTGTCGCCTCACAAGTCGCGTATGTGCTCGCGGTCGTGAACCTCAAACGAGCCACCGGCATCCTGTTGACCGTCGATCAATCCGGAGCCGCCCAAGTCGCTCCCGCCCAGAACCCGAAAACCGTCACGCAACCATCATCCGTTCCACCAGCCCCCGCGTCACTGCGATTGCCGAACTACTAACCGAAAGACCAACCAATACAAGCCCGACGCGCCAGCGAGTGCGTGCATTCAAACCGCCAACGCAGTGACGCGGGGGCTGGTGGAACGGATGATGGTTGCGTGACGGTTTTCGGGTTCTGGGCGGG
>JANNDA010000820.1:0-1642 GCA_031387195.1 Planctomyces sp.
GCGATGACCGAATCGCTGGCGGAGACAACAACGACAGCCTGTCGGGTGAGGGTGGCAATGACTACGTCGATGGCCAATTGGGTGACGACACCGTCATCGGAGATACGGCTGCTGACACGATCATCGGAGCGACTGGCGGCGGAAACGACACGCTGTTTGGTAGCGACGGCAAAGACGTACTGTTGGGTGGTGGCGGAAGCGACTCGCTCGACGGTGGTTTGGGAGCTGACACCCTGCAAGGGAACGATGGGGCCGATACGCTCAATGGAGCACAGGGCAGTGACTCGCTGTTAGGTGGTTCCGGCACGGACAACTTGCTGGGTGGCGTCGGTGACGACACGCTGGATGGTGGCCGTAACGATGACACGATCCAAGGACATAGCGGCAACGACCTGATCCGCGGCGATCACGGCAACGACTACATCAACGCGGGAGACGGTGATGACACCGTCAACGGCGGTGATGGAAACGACACGATCCTCGGTGGTCTGGGCAACGATGCGATCTTCGGAGCGGACGGCGATGACTTCATCAATGGCGGCGACGGAGATGACATCCTGATCGGTGGCGACGGTGCTGACACGCTGCTGGGTGGAACCGGAAGCGATCTGATCTTGGGTCGTGACGGCAAGGACAACATCAATGGCCAAAGCGGAATAGACACCGTGGCCGGTAACGAAGGTGCAGACTCGATCGTCGCCGATCCCGGTGAAATCGACGAAGCGTTCTCGATCCTGTCTCTGGGCCGTGACTTCCTGGCGAAGATGGGACTAAAGGTGTAGTCGAAAACTGACGGTGCAGTGAAAACCGAAAGGTGTGCGAGTCGCCGGATCATCCCCTCTGGCGACTCGCCCCTGCGGTTGGAACTCTCTCAGTCTCGACTCGTTGGAAGTTGGCAAAAAATCCTGATTGCGGTCAGTTTGCAGATTCCTCTCAAAACCCCGGTCGTACCAACGACCGGGGTTTTTTGTTGTTGGCTGACATTGTCGCGCAATGGGATCGTAGCTGCTGAGCCCGTCGTACCGGTTGCTCTGATTCCACCTGAAAGTCCTGGAATGCCGGAGCGGACTAGTTTTGTCGCGCATGACGATCTTGGGGGCCGATAGCACAGCCTGAAGAACCGCTCCGAACAGATTGTTTGGAACGACCGGGGTCATTGGGACAACTGATGAAACCGGCGGTTCTGTCACAGTGAGTAGAACTGTTGACTTTGGTCTTTCTGGCAAGGAGGTCAGATCGTGCGTATCTCGTCATGGCTGAAAAACTGGCAACGAACCCGGCGGAACCGGATTGAGCCCAAATCGACTCTCGTTGCGGCAGAGCAGATGGAACCGCGAGCAATGCTCTCGGCATCCGCGCTGTTGATCGCCGGGGAGTTGAATGTCTCGCTGCAAACGAACGACAGCGTTCAGGTCAGCGCGATCGCGGGGAACCTGCTGGTTCAAATCTCGACAGGGACCGGCTTGCTGACACCAGTGACGTCCTTGGGGACTGTGGCGGCCAGTTCGGTCACTTCAATCGTGATCAACGGCGGCGACCAGGAAAACACGATCAACCTGGGTAACGTCCGAGCGGCCGACTTCACCTCACTAACCAGTATTCGAGTCAACGCGGGCAACGGCGATGACGTGATCACGGGCAG
>JANNDA010000822.1:0-2599 GCA_031387195.1 Planctomyces sp.
CGCCCCCACCGACGCGGGGTCGGTGGGGGCGAATCAGTCATACCTGGAATTCGTGAGTGCCAGGACAAATGAAAATTGAAAATTGGAAAATCGTCGTTATGAAACATCGACAAAAATTGGGGTTCATCCGACTGAAGCGTACGCGGGGCAATTCCTCGGTGGATTTTGGGAGGCATAACTCCGAAGCCCAATGCTGGGAAAAACAATGGCCCTGGCCGAGAAGTCCCCGCCAGGCCCTGACACGCCATTGGCGCATCGGAGACCGAGAGATCCCTTGGCAGGTTGCTTCCCAGCAGAGCCAGCCTCCGTTTCTCCCGGCTCAAGGATTTCATCCGAACTCAACCCTAGAAATCAGACATGGGACATCGGAGTGATGCCTCCCAAAATCCATTGTCAATTTCATCCAATGCTGCGAGTTGCGTCTGTGGACGCTTCAGTCGGATGAACCACTTTTTTTATCGCACGGATGGCAAAGCCGGAGCACGGATGAAACTCTTGACGCAACAGTTTTGATTCAATCACCGCTCCCCATCCTGTTCAACCTTCTGGGTTTTCATCAGGCCAGGCAGACGCCCTCAGGCTCGACGTTGCAACTGGTTAATAATCAGCGCAACGGTGCAATGACTCGTGAGGCGTTTTGTTTGTTGAGGTAAACGGTGTTCTTGGCGACGACCGGGGTCGCCGGGAATTCGAGGGCGAGCGGTTCGCCGGTGTTGGGGTTGGGCTCGAAGAACGGAGCGCCGGTGCTGGCTACGGTGACTCGGATGCGGTGGCCTTTGGCGAAGATCTGGCTGATCCAGCCGACCTCGAAGGCAACCTTCTCGATCTTGCCCGGCTCAAAAAAGACCTCGCGTTCAAAGCCTTCGCGGTAGCGGCCGCGGCGGATGTAATCGACCAGCAGGATCGAGCGGCCGTCGGGATAGACATCGCAGACTCGGACGATGAAGTCCGTGTCTTTCGCCGATGAGGAGACGAACAACTCGGCTTTGACGAGGCCGGTCCATTCAACGGGATCGGCGAGCGGTTCGGTGGTGAAAGTGCGGACTTCGGATTGCTCTTCAAACTTGCGAGCGTCCGCCGCGCCGGGGAAGCCTTTCGCGTTCGGAATGTTGGCGGGCTTCAGCGGATCGGCGAGGTAAGTCGCTGCCGCGTCGGCTTCGGTCGGGAGCGACGTGTTAAGCTTTCCGCCATCACGCAAGAAGTAAGCAGTCGGCGTGCTGGGAACCGGCCAGTCGTTGGTCTCGCGCCAGACATTGCCAACGTAGCCGTCACGCTCCGCGTGACGAGCCGAATGCTCACTCGTCGCACTTTTTGAATCAGAGTTCGGTGAAGCATCCGGCTCGTCTCGCGGAGCGAGACGGCTACGTTCTTCACCCATCACGTAATAACGCACGGCCGGATCGCGATCGACGAGGTTGTCCTGTCCTTTCAACCAGAAATCGAACCAGCGGATGAGATGATTCTCCGCATCGAACTTCGCGTTCTCTGGAAAGGTCAGCTCGCTGACTTTGTTTGTGTTCTTGCCGAGATAGCCGCCATGCAACCACGGGCCAATGAGCAGTTGCTGATGCCCGCGCGAGTTCGGCCCGGCTCGATGTTGCCGCCCGCGATAGCTTTCAATCGAGCCGATGCTCATGAAGTCGAACCAACTCCCGATCGTGAAGCAGGGGACGTTCATCTTGTCGAAGTGCCGCGAGCAATCTTCTTGTTTCCAGTAATCATCGAACGTCGGATGTTTGAACCAGTCGGCCAACTGGAGCAGGTTATGTTGCGGCTCGCGGCAGACCGCGCCCATTGTCTTGAAACGCTCCGGTCGAGTCGTCCCGCCGATGCGATAGCCCTCTTGGTAAAGGCTCAGCCCCGTGTCGATCATGTACTGGGCGACGAGATGCGGCGGCTTGGTGACGGCCAGAAAGTTCTGAGCGAACCCTGCCTGCGAACTTCCGAACGTGCCGATCTTTCCCGTGGACCATTTCTGTTTGGCGAGCCATTCAACGGTGTCGTATCCGTCTTGCAGATCACCCCAGCCGAGTGCTCGATAACCAACCCACGTCCCTTCCGACTTGCCCGCTCCGCGAAAGTTTTCGGCACAGACGACGTAGCCCGCCTTTGCCAGCCGAGCGTTTCCTTGTCGAGTCCCCACCCCTTTCAAATCGGCATACCGCTGCTCGTACAACACGGGCCAAGGACCATCCCCTGGCGGGAAATAAACGTATGCCGACAGCTTCACTCCGTCGCGCATCGGGATCAAGAGGTGCTCTTCACGCACGCCGTAAAGATCGACATTGTCCTGAGCGAAGAGACTTGGCTCAGAGCAGAGGAAGCCGAGCAGCACGAGGCTCATCAGGCAGGGAATGCGCATGGTTGGGTTTCCTGGGAAGCGGAGCGGGGATCAATGAGGCGACATCAGATTCGCATCGCCTTCAGACTGCAACTGATCGTCGTCGGCTCTGTCCCGCAAATCGTAGAGACTGTGTAGGACGGGCACTCCTGCCCGTCGTTTTTCGGGACTCGACGGGCAAGAGTGCCCGGCCTACGGATTCGTGGGACTGCGCCTAAGTCACCACGCTGTCCAGCCGCCGTCGATGATCAGGTTTTG
>JANNDA010000834.1:0-2551 GCA_031387195.1 Planctomyces sp.
CGCGCGTTTGAAAACGCGCGTGCCTGCGGCGTGCGGTTAAACAATCGTTCATGACCGTGAGCGGGGGAGATCAACATGAATGAAACGCAAGACGACCGCGCGGTTATGTCCGAACAAGATCCACTGACAGCCAAAGCAGCATCTGCGGTCGAGTCCGATCCGAATGCCACGATCGTCGAAGTACTACCGATTTCATCTTCGGAGGCTTCCGAAAGTGTCACAAAGAGGTCGTCCGCGAAGGTGGAAACGCAGAATGCCGCCAAGGGAGATACGCGACGTGACGCCGTCGCGATTCCGCAGAACAGCGCCACCGAAGAGACTCTGGTGCAATCGCCGTTGGCTCCTGGGGCGAGCGGAACCACGCATCCCACAGACAGTGTCGCGTCTTCACTTAATCGTGGCGTCATCCCGCAGGTATTGGGTGACTATGAATTGCTCGATGAGCTCGGCAAGGGGGGCATGGGCATTGTCTATCGAGCGCGTCAGCGCAGCATGAATCGCATTGTCGCCTTGAAAGTGATTCGCCCAGATCGCCTCGCAGGAATGGCGACGGTGTCACGGAACAAGGCGATCGAGCGGTTTCGGATCGAAGCGGAAGCGGCGGCGCGCATCAGTCATGACAATCTCGTCGCGGTGTATGAAGTTGGTTGCGACGCGGGATGTCATTTCATGTCGATGCGGTATGTCGAAGGTCCGAGTCTCTCGGATCTGGTTCGCAAGAATCCGGCGGACAATCGGCAATCGGCGGAGTGGCTCGAACCGGTCTGTCGCGCGGTTCATGCGGTTCATCGTCAGGGCATTCTGCACCGGGATCTCAAGCCGCAGAACATTATGTTGGACAAAGCGACTGGCCGCACGTTGCTGACCGACTTCGGTTTGGCGAAGCTGACGGAAGACGATACCAGCTTGACGAAGACCGGCGAGGTCATGGGAACGCCAGCGTACATGCCGCCGGAACAGTTTCGCGATGCAGCCAGCGTGACCGTCGCGGCGGATGTGTATTCACTGGGCGCGACGTTGTATTGCACGTTGTCAGGGCGACCGCCGTTTCAAGCATCGAGCAGCATGCAGACGATGCAACAAGTGCTCGAAATCGACTCCGTGCCGTTGCGGCAACTCAATCCGGCTGTCGATCGCGACCTCGAAACAATTTGCATGAAGTGTCTGGAGAAGGAACCGTCACGACGATACGCCTCGGCCGAGTCGCTGGCGGACGAGTTGAAGCGTTACCTCGAAGGTCGGCCGATCCTCGCGCGACCGATCAGTCTGCCGGAGCGAGCGTGGCGTTGGAGCCGCCGAAATCCGCTGCCGGCATCGCTCATCGCGGTCACGTTTGTGTCAATCTTCGTGGCCTTGGCGGCCTTGGGGGTCAGCAATGTCCGGACGGAAGCCGCTCGAAAGAACTCGGAAGAAAGCTTTCAAGAAGCGATGTCTGCGGTGAACGACTTCTTCACGCGCGTCAGCGAAGAGCGGCTGCTCAATGAACCCGGCTTGCAAGCGGTTCGCCATGATCTGCTGAAGAAAGCTCGTGACTACTACGAAAAATTTTTGAAACGCCGAGGCGACGACCCGTCGTTGAAGGGTGAGTTGGCAGCGACGCAGTTCCGGATGGGACTCATCCTGGAAGAGTTGGAAACTCCCGAAACGGCGCTCGATTGGTTTGCGAAAGCTCGTGAGTCGCAGAAGGCTCAAGTCGCCGCGCAACCCGATTCGCTCGAACAGGTCCGAGCACTGAGCAACACGATCAACGCGATGGGCCGAGCGTCCGCGCGGCTCGGTCGATTGGATGATGCGGCGGAAAATTTCCGTGAAGCAGAACGTCTGCGTGAGGGCTTGATCGCTCGAACCAAAGATGCCGACGCCAAGTTTGAGCTGATTCGCCTGCACGCGAACTGCCGCATGAATCTCGGTGTTGTCGAACGTCAGCGGCAGAATTTTGAGGAGGCGAAGCGACTTTACGATGCGGCTCAAACTCAACGTGAAAAAACTCTGCCGCAAAAGCTGAAAGACCGAGCGATGCGGCGAGATCTGGCAAAAGGCTTTCACAACCTGGCTAACCTGGCGATTGATCGAGGCGATGGAGAGGCTCTGCGTGACAACATCAGCAAGGCGATCGACCTCCTGGAAAAGCTGGTGCAAGAGAACGCTCGCGACCTCGACGACCAATATCTCTTGAGCCTGTGCTATCGCTTGCGAGGCGATCAATTCGCCGCGTTGCTTGCGGACGATCCGCAAGCATTTCCGGCGGCTCAAGACGATTACTCACAGGCGCTGCGAGTCGTGCAGCGGCTCAGCGATCTGAATCCGTCCGTGCAAAAATATCTGCGGGAGTTAGTCGGACTGTTGGTCAATTTGGGACAGCTTGATGCTCAACTCGAACGACGCGAAGCCGCGATCGCTCACTTCCGCAAAGCTCAAGCGATCCTGCAAACAATGGGGCAGCAGGAGGGATCGGAACCCGATCTGGCTGCGGAAGCATTGCGAAAGACCGTCGAGGCGGCACTGCAACATTTGGCCGGCGACCGCTCGTAGCCACAAGCTTCCAGCTTGT
>JANNDA010000868.1:0-3291 GCA_031387195.1 Planctomyces sp.
CTATCACGCGGTAAAAGTGGGTGAGACGCTCGGTAGCGTGGCCAAGAAATATGGGGTCAGCGTCGAACAACTCCGCACGTCGAACGGCTTAGATCAATCGAGTTCGCTCAAAGCCCAACAATTGCTGTTCATCCCCCGAAAAAAATGAGTTCCCTGCTGACTGGAAAGAGGTTCGATCTTGTCACATCAACAACTGTGGGCTCCGTGGCGTTTGAACTACATCGCCAATGCGGTGGACAAGAGCCAGGGAATCGCCGAGCCGCCGAAAGCAGGATGTTTTCTGTGTCGCTATCGAGACGATACGCGGGACGCTGAAAACTATGTTGTCGATCGCAGCGAGCATTCGCTGATCGTGCTTAATCGGTTTCCGTACAACAACGGCCATCTGCTGATTGCGCCGCGCGAGCACAAGGCGACTCTCGCCGATTTGAGCGATGTGGAATTACTCGACCTGCAACAGCAGATTCGTCGCATGGTTGCCTTGCTGACGTTGGTGATGGGCGCGGAAGGCTTCAACGTCGGCTTGAATCTCGGCCGAGTTGCGGGAGCGGGGCTTCCCGGTCATCTGCACTGGCACATCGTTCCGCGGTGGAGCGGCGATGTGAATTTCATGCCAATTCTCGCAGACACAAAAGTCATTCCACAGTCTTTGGATGCCCTTTATCAACTTCTGAAGGCTGATTTGCCCAGCGTTTCGTAAGAGCCGGTGAACAGCGGTTGCATCCCTTTTACGGGACCGATATCGTCCGCCGGACGGTTTCCGTACCCCCTCGGAAAAGCTCAAACCGTCCCCCACCTTCTAACGAGAATCAGACGCCATCATGTTTTTGATCGTTCTCCGTTTCGTTTACTTGCTGATCTGCTCCAGCGCGATTGCCACGTTTGTGAGTCCGGCTAATGAGCCGCCCAAAATCGTGGAAGGTCACGAAATTCTTTCGTTCTTTGGCATGTTGTTGATCACTCAAGTGGTCACGGCCGTGGATATTTTCATCCCCCGAAAACGAGTCGAGCTGATCTCGGCCATCTACTTCGGGCTGCTGATTGGTGTGCTGCTGAGCTTCTTGATGCTTCAGGCGATTCACCCAGTGTTCGAGGCGTTGAAGTTGCAACAATACCGTGGAGCCATCGGCATGGTGTTGACGTTAATGATCACTTATTTGAGCGCTTCGCTACTGGTGCAAACACGAGACGACTTTCGCTTCGTGATTCCTTACGTCGAATTCTCTCGCGAACTGAAGGGAGTTCGGCCACTGATTTTGGACAGCAGCGCTCTGATTGATGGCCGAGTCTCCGATGTGGTCGAAACGAAGATCATCGATTCCAAAATGATCGTCCCCGATTTCGTACTGAAAGAAGTGCAGGACATCGCCGACTCACAAGACAAGAATCGCCGGCTGCGAGGCCGGCGTGGTTTGGATGTGCTCGCCAAGTTGCAACAAATGCCATTCGCTGAAGTCTCCGTCTACGACTCCAAGAAGCACGACAGTAGCTCGCAAAACACGAGTGTTGATCAACGACTGGTCGAATTGGCAAAGGATCTCAACGGTCGCATTGTCACCAGCGATTTCAACCTGAATAAGGTTGCCGGAGTTCAAGGAGTCGAAGTCATCAACCTGAATGACGTCGCCAACTCACTGCGTCCTCGCTACCTGCCCGGCGACACTATGAAGGTACGGGTCATCCGCGAAGGTGAGGCTCCCGGCCAAGGTGTCGGTTATCTCGACGACGGGACAATGGTCGTCTGCGAACAGACCCGCGATCAGATCGGCAAAGAGGTCGAAGTGACCGTCACGAGCGTGCTGCAAAGCAGCTCCGGCCGAATGATCTTCGCGCGTCCGACAGCTCTCCCACCTCGCTAAGCGAAAGTAACCCGAAGCGTCAGCGAGGGCGAACGCTACCCATTCGTGGTCACTTGGAGTGTTCACTTGGAGTGTTCACCCCCGTTGACACTCCCGGTCAGGGGTTGCGTCACGTCAATGCTTCGTTGTCTCGGCCGTGGCATCCGTCTTGGCAGGAGCCTTGTCAGTCACCGGCTTCGGTTTGGCGACAAACGGGTGAGTCGATTCCCATTCCTTCCAAAACTTGGAGGGATTGGTTTTGCGCCACAAGCAGAGCGCGTTACCGACGTGGCTGTAGAACGTGTAGTTGTCCAAGATCTCCGCCTCGTTGATCGCCACCGTTTTTTGAATCAACCACGCGGCGGCTTGCCGAATTTGTTCGCGGGGCGGGTGCAGTGATTCCGGAGCGATCGACAGCCATTCGAGATGATGGCCGGTCGCGATCACATGCCGATACAGCGGAATCGTCAGGTCCGGCTTCTTGACTGCCTCTTCGCCGTTCGGCCAGTTATATGGCCAATGACCGTCCTCGAACTGACAAACTTTGAGAAGATCGCGGATCGATTCGAGGTGCTTGAAGACTGCTCCTTGCACCTCGTCAGAGAGAATGTCGAATTGTTCATCCAAACGCAGCAGCACCATCAGCGAGTACAGCCGATGCGTGCCTCCGCAAGTCCCCATTTGCTTGTGACCACGGAGCAGTCGCTTGGCCAACATGTCGAAGGACATGTCGCGGCCATCCGCCAATTTCCAGCTTTTCGTGGGCGACAACCAAAGTCCGAAAGCCATCGCCGACCATTCCGTCTCACGCTCGTCGTAGCGGAAATCGCGGAGTGACTCGCGCAGGATGTCGCGAAATGTCAGGTCGTGGCGGTTGGGCGTGAAGACCGGTTGAGACAGCGGTACTCCCGCCTCCGTGAGGCACGCCAACATGTGATCGTGATGCACTGACGAGCCCACTTCACGTCCCCAACGAATGTAGATTCCGTCAGCGGGACGTTCCTGCAACAACGGTTCAACGTTGGGTTCGTCTGGTTCCCACGACGCCAAGAACCGACCGTGATCGATCAGGAAGTCTCGCATCTTGACGCCAGACAAAGCCTCCGGGTCTTGAAACTCCGCATCGACATGCCACGTTCGCAACGCGTGTTCGACGTGATTCGGCTTCATCTTCTTCGCGGGAAAGTGCGGCACGATCTTCGTCAACACGGCCGCCAGTTCTTCATCTCCCACCAGCAGCGGGTCGTCATACAACGGCTCGATCACGAGGGCCTTGTCTCGTTCCAGCCGAATGTCGATGGACTGCGGTTGCGAGGAGACGGCTCGACGAACTTGTCGCTGGTTTTCCGGGGTGAGCGACGCATACGACCACGCGAAGGCGGCCACGATCGGCACCTGCAACACCAGCAACGTCAGCGAAGAAACACGACGCAACTTCATAACTCACTCCTCA
>JANNDA010000100.1:0-2763 GCA_031387195.1 Planctomyces sp.
CCGCCGGGATGTCCGGTGTGCGGTGGCGCGTTGGTCGAGATCAGACACAAGTTGCAATGTTCGCAGTGTCACACGATTTGTGAGACATGTTGCGAAGGTGGCCGTGGATAGTTCGAGAGGCTGACGATGGAACTGCGTGAGTTTGCCGAACGCATCCTGCGAAGCGAGTCGCTCGACGAGAAGTTGGCTCGCGTGGAAGGTCCGCTGACGGACGAGTCTCCGGGAGAGGCGTGGCGTCCTGAGCAACCCGCGCGGCCTTCGGAATTGCAGTTCGCGCCGCCGCGTACGGCACCGTCGATGCCGAAGCTCGGAGCTTTTCACGATGCGGCGAAGCGAGCCGTTGCGCACCACATCATGGCGAATCATGAGCTACAAGCTCTGGAAGTGATGGCTTGGATTTTGGTGGCGTTTCCCAATGCGCCTTCGGAATTCCGCAGCGGAATGGCGGCGATTATGGCGGACGAGCAGCGTCACACTCGGATGCACGTGGAGCGGGCTGCGACTTTGGGATTGCCGTTCGGCTCGTTGCGGGTCAACTGTTACATCTGGAAGAAGTCGCAACAGTTCGAGTGCGTGATGGATTATTTGGCAGGGTTGCCGCTGGTCTTTGAAGGGGCGAATTTGGATCACACCCTGGAGTTTGCGACGGCCTTCGAGCAAGCGGGTGATCTGCGCGGTGCGGCGCTGATGCGCACAATCCATCGTGACGAGATTCAGCACGTCGCTTTCGGGCTCGAGTGGCTGCGTCGCTTGAAGTCGCCGGAGCAGTCAGACTGGGACGCGTTTTGCTCGCATCTCAAATGGCCGTTGCGAGCGAAGAAAGCGCGGGGCGAAGTTTTTCAGAGAGAGGCTCGTCGCGCGGCGGGGATGTCGGAAGAGTTCATCACTCAGTTGGAGGCGGCCGGAACTGCGGACGCTGACGGAGACAGTCAATGATCATGAGCCGTGGTGAAGCGCTGGGATTGGGAGCCGTGATTGGTCTCGCGATCCTGGGAATGAATCTGTTCGTGGGCGACGTTGATTCGATCGCTCAAACGCCCGCTCAAACTGACTCGAACCGCGAGGCGGCCATTGTCGGACAGAAGCGATTGAAGGTCGCCGAGAAAAAGGCTGAACCGAAGACCTCGGCCACGAACGCTGCTGCGGCTGTTGGACCTGTTCTCAAAACACCGTTGGGAGAGACGCCCGTTTTTCCAGCCGACAATCCGTGGAACCAAGACATCTCGCAATTGCCGGTTCACGTGAGATCGCGCGACTACATTCGTTCGATTGGGGAGGAGAAGCCGCTGTTTCCCTGTTTTGGAGCGGACTATCGCGGGGCGCCCAACGGGATTCCGTTCGCCGTTGTGGCGGCTGATCATCCGAAGCAATCCATAAAGTTCGAGTACCCCGATGAGAGCGATCCGGGACCGTATCCGATTTCGGATCAGCCGTTGATCGAAGGTGGTCCAAAAGCGGACCCCGACAGCGATCGGCATGTGATCCTCATCGACGCGCAGAACAAAAAGTTGTACGAGCTGTTTCACGTCCTGCCGAATGGTCCGGGCCAATGGAAAGCGGGGAGCGGCGCGATTTTTGATTTGACGTCGAACAAGCTGCGGCCGCTGGGTTGGACGTCGGCCGATGCGGCGGGGTTACCGATCTTTCCGGGGCTCGTGCGGTACGACGAAGTGATGGTGCAGCAAGAAATCCGGCACGCACTGCGATTCACCGTTCGCCTGTCGCAGCGTGCCTACATTCTTCCGGCCACGCATTTCGCCAGTCGTTCCCGCGATCCCAAGCTGCCGCCGATGGGGCTGCGTGTGCGGCTGCGAGCGGACTACGACATCAGCAAATTTCCGAAGCCAGCGCAAGTAATTCTGACCGCGTTGAAAAAGTACGGCATGTTCCTCGCCGATAACGGCAGCGACTGGTTCATTACCGGCGAGCCCGACAACCGTTGGAATGACGACGAACTCCATGCGATCAAGCGGATCAAAGGCCGCGACCTGGAGTGCATTGAAACTGGCCCGCTCCGAACGGAATGATTGCCGTCTTTCGCTCCGCGAAAGAACGCCCTTTCACGGATTTCACGGAGCAACAGGGGACATCGTCCGTGCCCCTTCTGTTGGCTGTGGGTGTCATTGAACCACAAGCACAAAACTCACTTTCACTTTTAGAAGAGCCAGACCATGAAACTCCTGTTTTTGATCGGCATCCCATTTGGAATCGGCGCGGCGAGTGGCATGCTTGCCGCACTGTGTGGAGTGGGCGGTGGAGTGATCATGGTGCCGGCGTTTGTGATGTTGCTCGGATTGGATCAAAAAACTGCGGTCGCGACATCGATGGCGGTGATCGTCCCGACGGCGATTGCCGCCTCGACGCAACACGTCAAAAACGGCCTGATTGATTGGAAGATCGCTTTGGCAACAGCCGTGGCCGCGACACTCACCAGCTACTTGGTGGCCGACACGATCAAGCAATATCGCAACGAAACTCTGACTCGCGTCTTTGCGGTGGCGATTATCGTTTTCGGCTTGATCATGCTGTTTTCCCCGCAGCAAAAGTCGAAAGCCGCACCGGCTGGTACGGAGCTCAAACCAGAAGCATCCGCTGGCACTTCCGAGAATCCGGGAAGCCGATAGCCGCGACGAAGTCGATCGGATCGTCGGCGTCGCCAAAGCCGTAACCCGAAGAGGCTGTGATTTTATGTGGGATAGGCTTCCAGCCTGTCGTGTTTTTTCGGCGAAATCGACAGGCTGGAAGCCTATCCCACGCAAAAAA
>JANNDA010000926.1:0-3082 GCA_031387195.1 Planctomyces sp.
ACGTCAATTCTTCACAGCCTCTCCGCGTCGCCCGCAATCGGATTATTCCAATTGTTCCTTTGGAATCGGCCGCTCGCGTGGACTACCGTGTGACGACTCAATGGGAACCGAAACAGGATCTCGAAACGTGAATGCCGCACTCCGAATGTTGCGAACGATTGACTGGCCGAGGCAGTTTGCTGTCCGTCTGCCGTTGCTCCGTTTTCGGAAATGGGCTGAGCGGATCATGAGTCGCTTTCTCGACACGGACTCCGGACGCGCGTTGAGTCTCTCTCTGCTGCTGCATGTGGTCGTCATTGCTTGGGCCGCAGTCTCCTGCTTTCACGTTGAGCATGAACCGCATCTGGTCACGACCATCAATGCCGCATTTGATTCTGACAGCGGCCTTCCCGGTTTGCCTATCGAACTCTCGTCACTCGCGCAAGCCACAGAGCCACACACTGACGGCGGTTCGTTGGGAGCATCGACGCTGCTGACCATGCTCGCGCCCAATCCAGAAATCGCCGATCCCACGGCCGACATTGAGCTCGACGTTGTCGATCTGAACTCGCTCATCAATTCCAACTGGGGAGCGGTGATCGGTGCCGCCAGCAACAACGCTCTCACGGGAAACACGAAGGGCCGGAAGAAACTAGCCGGCAACGGTCACGGAGTTGGAACTGGTCTCGGCAACGGCATTGGCAACGGCAAGCAATTTTTTGGCATGGCCTCCGAAGGGAAGTCGTTCGTCTACGTTCTCGATTGTTCGATGAGCATGAATCATCCGCACGACAGCGAGGCCAAGACGCGTTTCAAGCGGATGAAGCTGGAGCTGATCAACTCGATCACTCACCTCAAGCCGGACCAGGAATTCTTCATCGTCTTCTTCAATCACGAAGCGTTTTCGATGCCTGCCAATGGTATGGTCGCAGCGGTCTCAGAGAATCAATCGAGATACCTCAACTGGGTGCAGCAAGCTCAAGCAGTCGGCGACACCGATCCGACCGCCGCATTAGAAATCGCCCTGCGATTGCGGCCCGATGTCATCTACTTTTTGACCGACGGTGCCTTCAGCGCGGAAGCGAATGACATCGTTCGTTCGATCAAGCAATCTCGTTCGATCATCCACACGTTTACGTTCGAGCAAAACCTGACCAAGAAGCAGCAAGCGGGCATCGAGCTGATGCGTCAAAAAAAGATGAGTGCCGCGATGCTGAAACTCGGTGAGAACACGTATCGTCAGACTCGCGAGATCTTCGTCGCCGATCAGGTCATGCACGACATCGCGGCAAACAATGGCGGGAAGTTTCACGTCATCCCGTGAGTCCTTCTGACGCCGCCCCGTTCGCCGAGATCACTTCGGCGGTCCCGCTTTCAAGGCCACGGGACTGTCCGCCAAAATCGGCCCGACGCCGGTTGCTTCCACGCGGAGCGTGATGTTCGGGATATCTTTCGCTGCCGCTTCGGGGCCGGCGGTGACAACGAGTTCAAATTGCTCCTGGTCAGCGGGAACGGTCACTTTCGGTGCGGAGTATCCGGCAGGTAATCCTTGCAATGTGACGTCGATCGCTCCGGCGAACCCGGCGGTTCGTTTGACGGTGCCCACGATCTTGTTCGCTTGCCCGCCGACGAGCGTCAGCTTCGTGGCATCGAGCGTTACGGCGGCGGCGTTTTGGACCGGCAGCAGGAACGGAACCGAAAAGACTTGGCCAAGCACATGCGATGAGTACGCGTGTGGCAGGATCTCCGCCTTCGCGACGAATTGAATCGTCGGCTGAGTGACATCGACGGGGACGTTGAGTCGCAGTGTTCCCGCAGCAGCACCGGCGGCGATCGTTTGATTCGGCTGCGCGGCAATCAGTGGTTTCTGAGCCGCGTTCGGATTCGGATCAGCGGGATTCTGCTTGCGCGATTCCTCGTTCGAGACAACTCGCAACAAGACCGGCAAGTTGCCACCGGGCGCGTTCGGCGTTCGTTCGACAGCGACCGCGATGTCAGCGGGCAGACCTCGGAACAACGTCGGCGGTGGTTGCAGACTGGTCAGCTTCAGCGGCGACGCACCGCTGACGACGACCGGCAACAGTTCTTGATGACTGACGAAGTTTCGCGAGTTCGCCGGGTTGATCACCACGGCTCGCAGCGGCGGCGCGAGATCGACAGACTCGCCAACTAGACGCACCGTTCGCAAACCGGCGGCTGCTCCGGCATGCGTCAGCGTCACAAAATACTTGCCGTTGCCAGCAGTCGGAGGAAATTGATCGGGGGCGACTTTCACGCCGTCATCACCAAGCGTCTTCAGCGCGATCGGTCCTGCGTAACCGTTGCGGGTCAGTTGCACTTCCACGAGCGCCGTCCCGTTCGCGGCGAGCGTCACGGCGGCAGTGTTTGTCGTGAGTGAAAAGCTGGGCTGACCTGCGGGGACGATTCGCAGAAGATAGACGAAGTGCGAACCGCCTTTATTGAAGAGGTCTTTGACGTGCAGTTGAACCTGGCTCACACCGGCGGGAACGGCGAAGTCTAAACCGGGATCGCGTGTGCCGGGACGATCGGCCGCTCCGGCCAGCCCGTTCCCCTGCGGATGTCCCGCGACCAGCAGTTGCGGCGTCAGCGGCGAGCCGATTGCTTGCGCCTCCGCCACGATGTTGAGCGTCATTCCCGGCGTAACGTTGAGGACAAACTTGTCTTGCTCGCCCGCCGCTGAAACACGTCCGTTGATCGCGACCGGCACGTGCTTATTCTGAGCGAACGTCGCATCGACCGTTTGCAGTTGTCCGTTCGCAACCGGCGTCTCAACCACCGTGACCGCATCGCTGAGCCGCAGCAACGGCAGCGGGCCGCTCACGCCGACGTCGCCTTGCACGCGAGCGAGCTTCGTCAGCGCGACGTCGCCGGGGAGTTGTGCGATTTCCAGAGCACGTGGTGGCAACGCCGTCCCGATCAACTCGATCGCCGCTTTGTCGGCAGACCGCGCGATCATCGCCGGGAACACCGCATCGGCAAGTTGCAGATCACCCAGCTTCAATCGAAACGGACTATTGCCGGGGGCTCGATATTGCAGGTCGTGCAACTCAATGAAATAGACGCCGTCTGACGGGAGTTTCAC
>JANNDA010000931.1:0-2947 GCA_031387195.1 Planctomyces sp.
GCGATGAAGACATCCTCCAGCGACGGCTTGCCCAACGACACCGAAGTGATCTGTTCCGGAAAAGCATCGACCAGTTCGCGTAGAAACTCATGACCCCGAGTTCGCTCAATCCGCAGCGTGTTTCCAAACGACCGAGACTCGACGCCAAATCGTTCGCGAATCTGTTGCGCCAAAGCATCCGGTTCTGCAGCGACGATCGTCAGGCAATCGCCGCCGATCTCAGAGCGCAATTCTGCCGGACTTCCCAAAGCAATGAGCCGGCCATGATCCAACAATCCCAGCCGATCACACTTCTCCGCCTCTTCCATCAGATGTGTGGTGACAACAACCGTCACTCCCGCCTCATCGCGAAGCTGTTGCAGGTAACGCCACAGATCGTGCCGCGCTCCGGGATCGAGTCCCGTGCTCGGCTCATCCAACAGCAGCAACTCCGGATCGTGCAGCATCCCTTTGGCGATCTCCGCTCGCCGCTGCAAACCGCCGGACAGTGAATCGACCCGCGCGTGCATCCGATCGCTCAACCCCAACCGTGCCAGCCGATTCTCAATCCGCTCCTTCAACATGCGACCGTGCAATCCATAGAGATGCCCTTGATGAACCAGGTTTTCTCGCACCGTCAGCCGACGATCGAGACTCGGTGCTTGAAACGTCACCCCGATCCGTCGTCGAATTGCCGCCGCCGCATCATGCGCATTCCAACCGAGCACACTGACTTGTCCCGACTGCACCGGCAACAGCGTCGAGATCACTCGAAACAGCGTCGTCTTCCCGCCGCCGTTCGGCCCCAGCAGTCCGAAAATCTCACCGCGATGAATCGAGAAGCTCACGTCATCGAGCGCCTGCCGCTCGGCATAAGCGTGCGACAGATGTTCGACTCCGATGGCAACTTCTGTGGCCATGCTCATTACTCAATTCGCATCTGCCAGACGGCGTTTCCTGCTAGCACGACGCGCCAGCGAGTGATGCTCCGTTCGATCACTCGCTGGCGCGTCGTGCTAGGCTCATTCAAAACAAAAGGCCCGACTACCACCAAGCAGCCGGGCCAGAATCAGAAAATTCACTCGAACTACTTAGCCTCGGCGGCTGTTCCGGAATCTGTGGCCGGGGCCTCGGCATGAATCGCAGGTGTCTCCGCGTGTTGACCGTGCTCCGCCGCATGTGCCATTGCTTCCGAGTAATCATCCACTTGCGGTACATCGAGCGTGTAGTAGTGCTCGGCGATATCCGGGGTCAGAGCCAACGGCAGGCCCAGCGCCAAAATGGTCGTCGGCGCGAGCAATACGTATTTCCAACCACGCTCGTATTTCAAGTGCATGAACCACGACATGACACACAATGCCTTCGACGTGGCTACTGCCAACACCACGACGACCTTCACCCCGTAAGTCGGCAACGTAATGACGTCGGCCAAAATCGACATGACCGTGAAACAGCACAGCGCGGCAAACACCAGGAAATAATTCGGATGGCCGTGACCACCTTGATCGTCGTGCATAATAAAACTCCTTCAAACCCCACCGACCTTGTGTCGGCGGCTCGCAGGCTTTTGCACTACGAGGCCAGGTTCGCTTACTACAGGATGTAAAGCAGCGGAAACAAAAAGATCCACACCAAGTCCACGAAGTGCCAATACAGGCCGCTGTTCTCCACAAAATCAGTCCACTTGCCATCCAAATTCGAGCCCTGCTTCAACACGATCACAAACAGGATCATGCCGATGATGACGTGAATCGCATGGAAGCCGGTCATGATGAAGTAGCACGACGCGAAGATGTTGCCATAGAGAATCGGGTGCGGCGGATGCACCGCCTTGAAGACCCAACCCCATTGAGCGTTCGCCTGCAAATCAGACAGCTTCGTACCGACTTCACTGGCCGTGATTTGCTCGGCCAGAATTGCTTGCTTCATCTCGCCGAAGGCTTTGTCCATTTCGACGAAGCCTGCGTAGTCCGCCTGCGACGGGCTGTCCTTCAATTTGCCGACGGCATCTTGAATGATCGCTCGCAGCTTCGTCTCATCGTTGGCCGGCTCCGGCTTGGCGTACTCGACCTTCAAACTGGTGAGTTGCTTGACGAGTCCTTGCAGCCGATTCGACACCCGCTTCTCGGATTCGGCGAGCACCTTCTTCTTCGCTTGATAGTCATTCTCGGCAATGCGTCCCGGCAGAATGTCGTGATCGATCTTGCCGTAATACTCGTAGGACTTGATCCCCAGGAAGACCACCGCCAACGCGAACGTCAGTTGTAAGAACTTCTGAGCCTTCGCAAAATTGTTTTGACCCATCGCTTCGTGGGCAATGACCACAAAGTAGCTCGACAGAATCAGCACGAACGTGTTGAGACCGCCCCAGAAGACCTTGATGTGCGTGACATCCGGATTCGTCGGCCAACCCTTCGACCCCAACCGCAGCACGATGTACGTGCCGATGAAGGCGGTGAAGAACATGATTTCGGTGCCGAGGAACAGCCACAAACAGAGCTTGGAGTTGGGAATCGCCAACCCCATCTTGATGGGCGGAACTGCGGAGCCGAGTGAAGGTGTGTGCGACATTTTTGAAATCTGCTAACGGAAATTTGAAACTCAGAACGAACCGATAACACACTAGCCCGACGCGCCAGCGAGGGGTAACGATGCCAAAATCCCTCGCTCGCGCTTCGGGCTAGTGAGGCAACTTACTTGCGGCCTCAGCTCAGCAACCGCCAATGATCCCAGGTCAAAACCAGCAACAACGTTGGCAGATACACCAACGAAAACCACAACAACTGGCGAGCCGTCTTCACCGACTCGTCCAGCAGAAAGCGAACGGAAACCGCGACGTATCCGAAACCGAGCAGCAGCGCGATTCCCGCAAACACGTCACCCGCGAGCGCCGCGTCTTTCAACAACAAGCTGACGGGGATCAACGCCAAGGCATATGTGACACACATCCAACCTGTGATTCGCGGAG
>JANNDA010000985.1:0-1891 GCA_031387195.1 Planctomyces sp.
CTTCAAGGAATTTCATTTGAACCCGTCTTCGACCGACAACGCGATTCCCACTCCCACTGTCCCCACGATTGGCACACTGTTGGGGATCGACTACGGCACCAAACGAATCGGCATCGCGGTTTCGACCCCCGACCAGTCGATCGCCAGTCCGCTGGAAAATTACATCCGCCGCAACGAAAAAGAAGATGGCGGTACGTTGAAACGGATCGCTCGTGAGTACCAGGCGGTGGGTCTCGTCGTCGGCCTCCCCGTTCACATGAGCGGAGACGAAGGGGGGCGAGCGAAAGAGGCTCGGAAGCTCGGCGAGTGGGCCAGTCGCATCGTCGGCCTCCCCGTTGTCTTTTGGGACGAGCGTTTCACCTCCGCGCTGGCCGGGCTGTATTTGCAGCAGTCCAACCTCAGCGAGAAAAAGCAGAAGGCCAAGCTCGACAAAGTCGCCGCGCAGGTCATGCTGCAATCGTTCCTCAACAGCGATGACCGGCAGCGCGCACCGGGACAATGGCCAACGTCGCAGTAACACGCTGATTGTCGTCTTTCGCTCCGCGAAAGAACGCCCTTTCACGGAGTGAAAGGCGACAAACTAAGAGCTTGGGGACTGACACAGCGTGGCTCGCGTAAGAGGCATTCACCAGCAATGTCCGCGGACAACGCTGCGTAAATGCACGTCGCCGTCGAGCACTTCGACCTGCACCTCTTCCAGTGACAGAGCTTGCAAAATCGTGCCACAACCGAGTCCGCTGATTGGACTCGGCGCGGCTTGACCACCGATGAGTTTTGAGCCGAGAAAGACATGCACTTCGTCGATCAAGTCGAGATCCGCAAACGCTCCGAGGATCGCTCCGCCCCCTTCGACCATGACGTTCGTCATGCCACGCCGACCGAGTTCTTCCAATAACAGATGCGGATCAACGTGACGAATCCGCTTGATGTCTTTCGCCGAAGCAGGCGGTGAAGCATCCGCGCCCAACACGCAGACTTCCGCGCCGGCAGCTTGCAGTCGAGCAATATTGTCTGCCGGAGTGTCCGGCCCAGAAACGATCAGCAGCGGCGCTTGTTCGATCGTCTGTACCAATTTGGAATCACTCCGCACTGACGCGATCGAGTCCATCACAACTCGAGTCGCGACGCGCGGCCCGGACGGTCGAGCGGTCAGCGCCGGATCGTCCTGCCGCGCGGTTTCGGCTCCGACGATGACGGCATCAACTCGGCCGCGGATCTGATGCACGATCGCTCGCGAGGCTTCGTTGCTGATCCACTGCGAATCGCCCGTGCGAGTCGCGATCTTGCCGTCCCAGGTCATCGCCCACTTGCCGATGACATACGGCAGTCCGGTCGTGACTCGCTTGGCAAACGGAGCCGTGAGCCGCTTCGCCTCCGCTTCGAGCAGTCCGACTTCGACGTCAACTCCCGCAGCTCGTAACTCCGCGATCCCGCCTCCGTTCACATGCGGAGCCGGATCAGATCGACCGACAACAACCTTGCGGATTCCGGCGGCAAGAATCACCTGAGTACAAGGCGGCGTCTTCCCGAAATGGCAACAGGGCTCAAGCGACACAAACAGCGTCGCCTCCTTGAGTCGATCGCCGTTGCCGCGCGACTCGGCGTCGCGGATCGCTTCGACCTCGGCGTGCGGCCCGCCGAACTGCCGATGAAATCCTTCGCCGAGCACCTGCAATTGATCGTCAACCAACACCGCTCCGACCATCGGATTCGGCTCGACGAAGCCCTGCCCCTGAGCCGCCAGCTCAAAAGCACGCCGCATCACGGAAGGACGATCAAGAAATTGCATGATGACGGGGAGCGTTTGATGTTGCGGGGTATTAGGAGATTTGTCGTTGGCTATCGGTCGTTGGTGATTTGTGAATTGTAAGCGGGAAAAACCAAAAAACAA
>JANNDA010000987.1:0-1827 GCA_031387195.1 Planctomyces sp.
GTGAAACGCTGCGGGGCGTCGAGTGGTACGCTTGCCGTTCGGAATCTCAAATTTGAAAACTCAAACCATGCGCTGGAAATATCTGCTTCCCGGTCTCGTGTTGCTGAGCGTTATCGCCTTGGTGCGATTTGTCACCGCACAGCCGTTGAAGGGAGTCGCGACCGATGAGAACTCTCGCCCGTCAGAAGCGTTGGCAGAATCCGTTCAAAAAGTGAATTCCTTTTTCGCAAAGCGCTGGGCCGAGGAGCAACTCATTCCTGCGAAGGCTGCGGATGAATTGACAACATTGCGACGGATCACGCTGTCGCTGATGGGCACGGTCCCGTCGCTGGAAGAACTGCGAGCGTTTGAAGCAGACAGCGGAGCAGAGCGGCTTCAGCGTTGGACCGCACGTTATCTGCGTGATACTCGATTCGCCGATTACTTCGCGGAACGGTTGGCTCGAAGTTTAGTCGGTGTGGAAGACGGCCAGTTCGTCGTTTATCGCCGCGATCGGTTTGTGGCTTGGCTGCGCGAGCAGTTGTTATCGAATCGACCATATCCCGAAATGGTCCGCGATATGGTCGCCGGAACCGGACTGTGGACCGATGAGCCGCAGACGAACTTCGTGATTGCCGGCTACACGGACGAAGAGGGTTTCAATGAAAATAAACTCGCGGGACGCGCCGTGCGAGCGTTTCTCGGACAACGGATCGACTGTGCTCAGTGCCACGATCACCCGTTCGATCATTGGAAGCAGAACGAGTTCGCGGGGCTTGCCGCACATTTCGGGCAAGTCAAAATGACCCCAGTCGGTGTGCATGACGATCGTGGCCTCACTTTTGAAATCGAAGATCGGAACACACAAGAAAAGAAGGTGGTCGATCCGGTTGTGCCGTTCCATCCCGAATGGGAACCGAACGAAGGAGGCAGACGGCAACGACTCGCCGCGTGGCTCACGCATCCAGAGAATCGCCGCTTTGAGCGAGCGATCGTCAACCGAATCTGGGGGCTTGTCTTCGGACGTCCGTGGATCGACCCGGTTGACGACCTGCCCGATCCACCCGGCGAAGAGATCGCCTCGACATCCCCTGAATGGAGCAAGCACGTCAAAGCGTCGAAAGGAAACGGTTCGGATTTGCTCGAACTGTTGGGAGCCGATTTCCGCGAGCACGGCTATGACCTGCGTCGCTTGATCGAGGTGGTCATCGCATCGAAGCCGTTCCTGTTGTCCTCTCAGCATGAATCGGAGGACGAGCAAGAGTTGGATCGGCTGAAGTCACACTTCGCGGTCTTCCCGCTCTCTCGCTTGCGTCCCGAACAGATGATCGGAGCGATGTTGCAAGCAGCGTCGATTAAGACTGTCGATCAGAATTCGCATTTGATTCCACGCACGATCAAGTTTTTCCGCTCGCGTGATTTCGTCAAAGAGTACGGCGATCTCGGCGAGAACGAACTCGAAGACCGTGCGGGCACGATCCCGCAAGCATTGCTCCGCATGAATGGCCAATTGACGCGAGATTCTTTGAATTCGACGCCGTTCTCCGCCCCTGGCCGAATTTCGTCGATGGCTCGCGACGACGACAAGTGTCTCGAATTGTGCTTTCTCGTCTGCTTGACGCGACGTCCGACAGCCGAAGAGTCCGCAGAACTCCTGCCGCTGCTCAGCAACAAGCCGCCTAACGGTAGCGATACTTCCGTCAGCCGAGGCAACCGCGTCGAAGACATCTATTGGATTCTGTTCAACTCTCCAGAGTTCGCTTGGAATCATTGAGGTGAAGTCAGTTGTCAGTGGTTCGTTGTCAGTGGTCAGTTGAAATAACGAATCGCTGCGGTTGAACCACTGAC
>JANNDA010000999.1:0-1970 GCA_031387195.1 Planctomyces sp.
GCGTATCGCTCCGCGATCTGGACTTTTGTTCGGGTAGGTATCAACGACTTTCAACGACTGCTTCACCGACAAGACTTCCAGTTGCTGATCGCCCCAAGTCACCGTGTCGAGCAGATTGAGATAGCTCAGAAACTTGCCGGAGTTGTTGTACGGCTCCGGCGTCGTCAGCTCGCCCCGTTCGACCGGCAGCACTGACGCCAGCGTGTCGAGCGGGCGATTGAACTCGTCGCGCGCCGCGGCTCCGGCGGTGAGAAACAGAGTGCCGCCGGACTCAACCCACGTTCGCAACTTCGCAGCGGCAGCGCGATTCAGATTCGGGCCGGAGAGGTAGCAGACTTTGTAGCTCAGGCGGCCCGCCTGAGTCTTGTCTGTTGCGGATTCAATCACAGGCGAGCCGCCTGTGCTACGGCTGAGCAGCCCCGCTTCGACATCGCGTTCCGAGAGGATGTCGGCCGGCGTTTGAGCGTGCGTCAGCGCGAGCCAGGTATGCATGCGGTCGTGACCGAAGGCGACGTTGCTCTGCATCGTCCAGATGTCTGACGACGAGCTGTAAAGGATCGCGACCTCCGCCGGTGCGGGCTTCGCCGTCACGAGCCAATCTTCAACCGCCCCGATCTCGCGCGAGATCTCCGCATTGGCGGTCCAGAGTTCCGGTCGATGATGCCACAAGTGCGAGCGCCACGTCGGGCCGCCTTCATGGCTGCTCCAGTTCGGGCCGTACGAAAAATTCATCCACAGCCGCACGCCGCGAGCGGTCTCGCTGACCGCTTTCGTTTTGATGTCCCAGGGCGTGCGTCCGGCGTGAGCGATCAGGTAATGCCCGATCGTCTGCCCGCGCTTCCTCGCGGCGGCCTGCATCAGCGCGACGTTGAACGCGCCGCATTGAAACGTCGATGAATTGTTCGCCCAGTCCTCGCCCCAGATGGCGTTCTGATCGTCGGCGTCGAGCAATTCAAAATAGTCGATTCCCTGTCCGCAGAAGTTGGCGTGATAGACCGCCCCGTCGCTGAAGTTCACGACTGTAGGACGGGCACTCCTGCCCGTCTTTTTATCTTGCGACGAGACGGGCAAGAGTGCCCGTCCTACGGCTTTGTCATCGACCGCATACGCCTCCTCGATGACCCGCCGCTGAGTCGCCATGAAGTCGCCGATCGCTCGCGTGCGGAAAAGTTGTGTGAAGTAATGCAGCGCGGGGAATTGATCGCGTTCCGTCTCGGCGACTGGTCGCACATCATCCCAGCTCGCGACGAGCAAGTCTTCCGGCTTGAGCGACTTCGCTTTGAGCCACTCGCGGAAACGTTCGCGATACGCCTCGTCCTTTGCGGCGAACGAGGCTGCTTGGCCGGTCGGTTCGTCCATCAACATGCAGGCCGCGATGTCTTCGATCCGCCGGCCGGACTTCTTGAAGAGTTCGACATCGTGCTTCACTCGCTCGCGCATCACGGTGAGATCGGGGCTGCAATACGAATCGTTCTTCATGTGCCACGCACCGTGCAGGATTCGCTCGTGAGCCCCATTGAAGCCGAAGTAGTCGAGCGTCTTTTGCTCGCGAGCCGTGACCGCCGCATCGACCGGCAGTTCGTAACCGCTGATGCTGGCACTCACGAGAAACGGAATCTTGACCGGCTTGCGGCCATGCTTCGGCCAGTCAAACGCATCGGCCAGCTTGCCGACTTCCTCGGCGAAGTCACGATCTCGTTTGAGCCGCGCGATGTTCTGCGGAGATTCCAAATCCGGCGGCGCGATGATGACGAGACCGTTCGGCGTCGCTTCGACGTCGAACGTCTTGATGACTTCGACGTTGGCCAAGTGGGATAGGCTTCCAGCCTGTCGTGAATCGCTCGCAAGCCCGACAGGCTGGAAGCCTATCCCACCAGAAACACGCCCGAACTCCAGCTTCGCTCGGAATCTCGTCGCCTTCTCGTGATACGAATGCCGCACCGAGAGATTCAGCGCCGCTCCTGAATCTT
>JANNDA010001022.1:0-7894 GCA_031387195.1 Planctomyces sp.
TTATCAACAAACAACAAACCCGCCACCGGCTGGGCCTCCCCCCCCGCAGGGGGGCCTATATCATTGTCCGGGGCCGCCCCCCCTCCGGCTCGCTGAGCAGACGCGCTCTGTTGCCGGACGGTCAGCCGCTCAATGTGGTGCTGCTCTGCGACACGTCGGCGTCGATGGATTCGGAGAAGCGCAAGCAACAGGCGGAGTTCGTCGCGACGGTGTTGGCCTCGCTGGGTGAGGCGGATCGTTTTCAGTTGGCGGCGGCTGATGTCGGTACGGTGTGGGCCTTCGCGGAACCGGTCGCTGCGAACGCCGAGAACGTTGCGAAGGCGCAAGCGTTTCTCGATGAGCGAGTCTCGCTCGGCTGGACGAATTTGGATCGGGCGTTTGAAGAAACGTTGAAGAAATCTCCGGCCGATTCGCAGGTGATTTACGTCGGCGATGGGATTGTTTCGTCGGGTGACACCGATCCGGCGGCGTTCGTGAAACGACTTGTGACTCTACGTAGCCGTCTCGCTCCGCGAGACGAGCCGAACGCTTCATCGACTCCGGACTCGTCAATAAATGAGAGCCGAAAACGACCGGCTCGTCACGCGGAGCGTGACGGCTACGTACATGCGATCGGCGTCGGGAACTCGTTTGAGTCGGTTGTGCTGAAGGGGATCGCGGAAGCGGGGGGCGGATCGGTGCGGAACATCGGCGGCGAGCAGACGCCGCAGATCGTCGCGCTGGAATTGCTCAACGAGATCGCGTCGCCGGGTCTACGGAATCTCAATGTCGAGTTCCGTGGTCTGCGAGTCGCGGCGGTTTATCCCGGTCGGTTGCCGAATGTGGCGGCGGGGACTCAGCAGATTCTGGTGGGGCGATATCTGCCCGATGGCCAGGATCAAGTGGGCGAGATCATCGTCACCGGGATGCGTGGCACTGAGAAAGTGCGGTACGCCGCGCGAGTCAATTTGAAAGATGCCGAGGCGGGGAACTCGTTCATACCGAGGTTGTGGGCGCGAGCGCATCTCGATCAGTTGCTGGCTCAGGGTCAGAGTTCCGCGATTCGGGACGAGATCATTCGGCTGTCGGAAGAGTTCCACATCATCACGCCGTTCACGTCGCTGTTGGTGCTGGAGACGGATGCCGACCGCGAGCGGTTTGGTGTGCAGCGTCGCTACGAGATGCGTGACGGCGAACGCTTCTTCGCCGAAGGCCGTGACAATGCGAACTACGAACTGCGGCAACAGCAGATGAAGCGAGCGGGCGACTGGCGGCTCGGTTTGCGGCGGCAAGTACTCCGCGGATTGGCGGGACTCGGCCGTGAGCCGTTTGAGTTTCAGCAGCAACTCCAACCGCTCTGGGCAATGGATGTGAATGGGCCGTCGCCGACGGTTCCCGTGTCGGCCTACTACAGCGAACTCCTTGATGACAGTCGCAACGAGTTTCCTTTCGCTGGCGGTGGCGGAGCCGATGGTTTGTACCGATACGCGGGCAATGCAGGGCGGATGATGGCGGATGATGGGCGACTCGGTGAATTAACGAAGTCGCTAGCTCAGCCGCTCAGCTTGGGCGACACGTCGATGTTATTCGGCGATGCCGATGGAGAATCCGCTCTGAGCGAATTCGATCCTGTTTCTAATGATGAACTCAGTCTCGGCTTGCGAGGCGGGGATGAAGATCGCAAAAGCTCGCGCGGACTCGCATTCGATGCTGACCGTGACCTAGACGGTTTGTACGACGAGGTGCTGTCCGAGGCTCAGTCCGGCAGCCTGTCATTCGGTGTGGACAAATTGAGCCGGCACTTGGGCAGGACGAAGTCAAAGCTTCTCAGGGCCGAAAAATCGGAAGCCGCGTACTTCATGAAAGGTGGGAAGCTTGCTCGTGGTGGCAGCGCCAAGAGCTGGAACTTCATGTCGCATCACGATCAGCCGGACTACGCGAGTTGGCTCGACACGTTGTTCCCCGCGCTGGCTGGTCCGCCGAGCAAGGTTGTCCCAACACCGAACGAACCTGTCGGCTGGTCTCCCGAAGCGGTCGCGCTGTCGAAGAGCTTGCTGCGAGTCGAGTCGCTGCTGAAGTTGGATGGCGGTGTTGAACTGCGGCGCGTGACGGACGGCTTCGATGTGCGTTGGAAGCGGCGAGCGGCGCGATCGAGCGATCTTGCGTTGTACTCGCCGAGCGGTTGGTTGACTCGGCCAACGGGGCTGTTGGGACAAACGGTTGTTGAATTCTGTGACGCGAAAGAACGCGGCGCGTTCTCGCTGGCGTTCCTGCTGGGACGAGCCCGCGCGTCGGTCGAGCAAGAACTGAAATCGCCGCCGCTAGGGCTGACGGACTTCTCGCTCAACGGGTTGCACGAAAGCTACGTCGGCTACACGGCGCGCGTCGAACCGGCGGGCGAGAACCTCGTCAAACTGATCGTCACGCACGAGCGCACGAAGACCTCCGGGCATTTCATGATCGACACCGCGAAGCATGTGGTGTTGAAGCACGAATCGTTCGTTGATGGGAAACTGGCCGGCACGACGACGTTGGCGGACTTCGTCGAGGTCGCCGGTTCGTGGTGGGCGAAGTCATCGAAGACCGCCGACGCGAAGGGCCGCACGATTTCTGAAACGTCGCTCGACGTGCGATCGCTTGCGATGAACGAATACCAACAACGGCTGACTGCCGAGTTGGCCGCGATGCCGACCGTCCAATTCCTGCGATTGCCGTTCGTGAGGTTGAGTGTTGCTCGGCAGAAGGTGGCGGACGGCTCAGCCGAATTCGACGAGCGGCTGACGATGATTCTGCACAACGCGAACTTGCAGCAGTGGGATGAACTGTGGCGACAGGTTGAGGCGATTGAGAAAGCGTCGCTCGCCAACAAGCCAGGTCTGCGTTGGTTGCGGACGATGCTCTGCGCCACGATCCGCCGCAATGAAGAGGCTCGGCAACGGCTGCTCGTCGAAGCGAAACAGCTCGCGGTAAAACCGCAGTCGCAGGATTATTTCCTCACCGAGTTCGTGCTCGGTCAGACGTACTCGCTGATGGGCTGGCCGGAGTTCTTGGAGTTTGTCGAAACGCTGAAGCCGGTCTTCGATCGTCAGGCGGCGGATGCCTATGTGCTGCCTCAATGGCAAGAACGATTGCTGCAATGTCTCGACAATCTCGGTCGTCACGAAGAGGCACTCGCGTTGCGGCTGGCGATGGTCAAGCAGTCGCCGTGGCATCTGCATTGGCAGACCGATTACGCGAACCGGCTCGCGCGAGCCGGGCAGCCCGATGCCGGGATCGCGTGGCTGCAACAAGAACTGGCTCGCGAGATCGAACGCGAGACTTATGAAGACGAGACGCTTCGCTCGGCGATTTGCGAAATGTTTCGCGCGCACGCTCGCTGGGCCGACTTGTTGAAGTTCACCGCTGACTGGATCTCTCGAAAGCCGGAGTCGTCTGCGTACCACTCGGCCTATTCGCAGCATCTCTCGGCGCTGGTTTTCAATGATCAACTCGACGCGGCGAACACGCTGGTCGAGCAGTGGTTCAAAGAAGTTCGCATCGACGGGCCGCTTGCGCCGGATCAACGAGCGCGATTGGAAACGGCGATTCAATTCGCGAACGGCAGTGCAACAAACCTGTCGTTCCAACGTCCGGACGAACGCTGGTTCGAGCACCTCGCCGACACGATCCGCTTCTTCCTGCGGCACAAGCATCATTCCGACATCGGCATGCGGGGTATCGGCAATCATCACTTCTTGCAGATCGACGTCGCCGACCGGCTGCGCGGTGAGTTCCTCGGTTGGTTGCAAACGGATTTGGCAAACCTGACGCCGACACAGATCAATGCGCTGCTCGGCTGGACGCTGTCAGGACGGATCGAGTTGCAGGAGCGGCTCAACGGTCGCAAGCAACTTGATGCTTCCGAAGTGCCGATCGAGATTTGGCGCGCGACTGCGACGGCGCTGAAGCCGCGTTGGATCGCGCTGCAAGACAAAGACGAGAAGCATCTGCTCGGCGAGTCGCTGCGGTCGATCTACTCGACTCGTTTTGCCGACTCAGAACTGCTGCCGTTCTTGCGCGAACGTGTCGCGGTCACACATCGCGATTTCAAGGCGAGCTATGTATTGACGCTGTTTGAAGCGTTGTTGACGGCGAAGTGGTCGGACGACATTGAACAGGAAATGTTCTCTCTGCTTCTCGATTTGTCCGATGCTGAAGATTCAGTAGATCGGCTGGCGGTGCAAATCCCGGCATTGCATCGGCTCGTTGATGCGATGCTGGCGAACCGACAAACGCTGGCCGAATCGCAGCTTGGCGATCAAGGGGAATTGAACAAGCTGACTCGCAAAGAACTCGCCGCGAAGAAGGCCGAGTTCCGCAAGATGGCCCGCGAGCAACTCTCCGCTCGGTTGCTCGAACAAGCGGGACTCTTGCTGCTTCAGAAGCGAGTCCCGAACGCGGATGGCCTCGCGAATTGGATGCGGATCGAGAAGGCTTGGCTCGATGTGCAACTCGATCAGAACTTGGGGCAGGTCGAGGATCTCTGCTGGCAGATTCTTGGCGACGCCCCGCCGAACGTGGGGCAGGCTTCCAATCTGCCCGAAGAAGACGAGCACGTTGAAAACGTGCTCCACGAATCGCAGACTCGTCAGCAATTCATTGACGCACTGCTCAAGCAACGCGCCTTCACGATGGTGATGAACCTCGCCGCACGGCGTCAGGCTGATCCGGTGACGATCGTTCGCGTGCTGAAGTACATCGACGCAGGGATTGCTCACGCTGGCGATGTCGCGGCGACATGGCGGAACGCCATGTTCCAAATGCTCATCGCGCTGGATCGAGCGGATGACCTCGAACGCGAGCTGCGCGAGTGGATTCGTACTGACGTCTCCACCGCGCCGTGGCGGCTGATGTTGGCTCGTCTCGTTGCCGAGCGCGGCAAGCTCGACGAGGCGATTCAACTCTTCGAAGCATGCGAGAAAGACAAGCTGCTGTCGGCAGCCGACTATCGAATGCTGGCGGACTGGCATCTCGTGCGAAACCGCCGCGCGGCTTACGAACACTCACGCATCGAAGCGTTCAAGCAGGTGCCGGAGCATCAATTGAGCAACTCGCTGTATCAAGTTCGCAACCGCTGGTCTCAGTCGAACGTCCCGCTACCGAGCGAGCTCGACGACGAGACGCTGTTCACATTCCGAGCGTTGTTCGAGAAGTCTGCCTCGCCGGAGAGTTACCTCTGGCAGTTGCGTGAAATCTACGCGGCCTCGCGTGACTTCCGACTGCTGCAAATGATCCCGCACGCGGTGCTCGGCCGCTCGCCGCAACAGGTTTATTCGTTCTTGCAATCGTTGCAGAGCCAAGTGCTGCACGAGCTGCGGAACGAAGCGTCGGCGGATGAGATTCTGAAGGTCATTCGTGAATTGCGCGAGCGGAAAGACGACGGCACACTAGCCCGACGCGCCAGTGAGGGGTTGAAGGTCGATGGCGCTCTGGACCCCTCGCTGGCGCGTCGGGCTAGTATCGCAAACGCTTTGACCCCAACTGACCTGCGTGCGCTCGACTTGCTCGAAGCGCTCGTCGAACGCAAATCGTCTGAGTTGCTCAATCAACCCGGCCCGCATGCCGAGGCGTGCGTCACCGCGCTTCAGCGAGCATTCAAACGTGAGTGGTCCGACGGCGAGCCGCGCATGATGGCCGCCTTCCTGCATCAGCTTGGAGGACTACCTCACGACGCGATGAAGGCCGAACAACTTCGCGAACTACGTGAATTGCAGAAGCAAACCCCGGCGAATTCGCGAGATCATTTGCTGATCACACTCGATCTGACCGAGTTGATGTTCTGGAACTACTCGCAAAAGGACGCGGCCCTCCGTGAGACGGAGGCGGAAGTCACAGCCTATACGCCAGCGAATAACGGCCTGTGGCCGCATCTCGACAATGAAGTGCTTGGCCGGTACGTCGCGATGCTCGAAGGAGCGATCCAGCACGCGGTCGGCGAGGCAGTCTTGCAAAAACACCTCACGAAGCCGGCAAACGACGAACAGCGCAAGTGGCTCAAGGACCGTCTGCTGATGTTGTTCAACAACGCTCTCGAACACGACGGAGCAGTTTCGCTGGAGACCGGTCGAGCGAAGCTGTTCGCGCCGCTGGTCGCTTATGTTCTGAAGGAACTCGACGCTGCACCAGATGAGACCGTGCGGTATTACCTCATCTCGCGCATCGCCGGAACATTCGACATCGCACACCGTCACAAGCTCACCGGCACCGCTGACGCCGTGCGCGCGTTCGCGTTTGAAATACTGCCGACGGTGCTCAAGCGGCAGCAGGCTCAGTATCGCAACACCGCCACGACACCGATGCACGTCATCGGCGAAGTGCTCGGCCCGAAGGGTGCATTGCAGTACGTCGTCGAGCGCATGGAACAATTTCCGCAACGACTAGAATTCGGCTGGGAGAATTCGTGGAACACGTTCGGGTACGAACTCGCTCGCCGCCGCGAAGAAGCGGCCAGTGCGAAGCTCGATATCGCTGAACTCGAACCGCGAGTGCTCAAGCTGGCGATCCGCGAATTGCAACGCGAGCTGCGCACCGGCGAGGCTCGCAGCCACTACATCTACCGCAAACACAACAGCCACTTCTGGACTGAGAAGGGCCCTGACTTTGCGAAGGCTGCTGAGGAAGTGCTCGCCGAAAACAGAACCTCCGGACGCCGAGCCGTGACCGTCGCGCAATACCTCTGGAGCGGGCTCGACCGCACCGCGCGAGCGATCGAGATCCTGCTGCTGGCTCACAAGAACGGTCTGCTCGACGAGTCGGCTCAAGTGCAACTCGTCAATTGGCTGCATCAACAGAACCGTTGGTCCGAGTCGATCCCGCTGCTCGAACCGTTGGTTGCCGCGCGTCACGACAACATCAACTATCGCACGCTGCTGATGACCGCCTATCACCGCTCGCAACGACCGGAACAGCTCGGCGATCTGGTCCGTCAGACGCACGCTCACTTCCACGAGTCGGGCCGCTGGACCGAGTCGAACATCACTCAGTTCGCTTACGGTTGTGCCGCGTGCGAGTTACATGATCGAGCGATCGGCTACTTCAACGAGGCGATCGCTCTGCATCAGCGTGGCAATCCCGGCAGTGGACTCGGCAACGCCTGGCTGTCGAACTTGTACCTCGGTCTTGGCGATTCACACTCGGCTCTTGGCCACACGAAAGAGGCGGTCGATGCCATGTCCGGCGCGATCGTTTGCTGGGGACCGATTCACAATCAGCGACGCCACGCATTCGACAAACTCAACCAAGTGCTGATCTCTGCGAATGACCTCGCCAGCTATGTCGAGCACCTCGACGCCGAAGCCGCGAAGACCGGCCAAGACAGCCCGATCCTCCGCAAAGCAATCGGCCAAACATTCCAGTCGAAGAACACCTTCGACATGGCGATCATGCAGTTTCAGCTCGCGCTCAACCTGCAACCGCACGATCGCGAAGTTCATCAAGCACTCATCGCCTGCTACGACGCAACGAAGGACGCTCCCGCTGCGACGCAGCAACTTCTGAAACTGATCGACCTGCAACGCCACGATCTCGCGCTGTATCAGCAACTCGCCGAACGCTTGAAAGACAACGAGGCCGAACGCGCCGCGACATCGATCATCGAATCGGCTCCCAATGAGTCCGAGTCCCACGCCGCAATGGCCGAACTCCGCCAAAACCAAAACCGCTGGCCCGAAGCAATTCCGCACTGGCAGCGAGTCGCGGAGTTGCGCCGTCTCGAACCAACCGGCCTGCTCAAGCTGACTGAAGCTCAGCTTCACGAGAAGCAGTGGGATGCCGCTCGCCAGTCGATCAACAAGCTGCAAAAGACCGAATGGCCGTCTCGCTTTAGTGACGTGACGAACCAGACTCGCGTTCTGCAAGAACGGCTTCCAAAATAACC
>JANNDA010001059.1:0-6870 GCA_031387195.1 Planctomyces sp.
GGGGCTATCAGAAACTGGATGTCTTGTCGGTTAAGCTGTCGTTGATTGTGTTTGATCGCTCCGCGATCAAACGTCCTGATCGCGGAGCGATCAGCGACAATGCTGCCCACGTTCTGGCCACATTCAAAGACGGCCAGCCCGCAGCAATCAGCGGTCGCGTCGGCAAAGGGAGTGTCATCGTGACCGGCTTCCTGCCCGCGTTGAGCTACATCAAGCCCGCACTGCTGGCGCGCCGACCGCTCGAACAGCAAGCCGACTCCGAGCGGCTCGCCAGAGAAAAACTCGCCGAAGCCCGCGCTGCGTCTGCGAACTCGGATCAACCGCTCGCCACGAGCGCCACCGTCTCGGCTCCGACCGCTGCCGGTTCAATCGCATTCGCCGATCGCGAGTTGCTCGATCGCTCGCACAACCCTTGGCGTTATCCGGCGGGCATTCGAGACCGACTTCTCACACCCGTGCGGTTGGCCAAGCTCACTCCGTCGTTGACCTGCGACACGCCGCTCATCGATGCCGTCGAACTGCGCTGCGAGCAAGGCGTGTTGATCGCGCTCTCCAACCACACACTGCGACCGCTTGATCGAATCGAACTACGATTGAAAACCGACAAGCCCGTCACGCGTGTTGAGTCCGTCCGTCACGGCCCGCTTGCCTTCAGACAGGAAGAGGTCGGCGTGATCGACATCACCATGCCGCTCGCCGCGAGCGACTTCGTCACCGTTTCGACGCAACCCGATGCACCTGCCCAGCGCGCACCGGAGATCGGAAAGCTGGCTGTCGGCAGGATCTTGTTTTTGGGGAACAGCATCACTCTGCACGGCCCCGCTCCGAAGATTGGTTGGACCGGGAACTGGGGCATGGCGGCAAGTGCCGAGGACAAGGACTACGTCCATCTGCTGACGAACCAGATCGCGAAAGCCGCTGGCGGGAAACCGGAAGTGAAGGTCAAGAACATCGCTGACTTCGAACGGAACCTGACCGACTACAAACTGGCCGACGAACTGAAGGACGAACTCGCCTTCGAGGCCGAGATCATCGTCATCGCGCTAGGCGAGAACGCCGCGTCGCCGAAGACTGACGAAGCCAAAGCTCAGTTCGAGACGGCATTCACGAATCTCTTCACCGAACTGAAGAAGCGCGGCCAGCCGACGATCTTCGTTCGCAGCCAGTTCTGGCAGGACGCCGAGAAAGATCGGCTCATCAAGAAAACGTGCGAAGCGGCGGGCGGCGTCTTCATCGACATTAGCAAGCTCGGCTTCGACGAGGCAAACTTCGCCCGAGCCGAACGAAAGATCGATCACGCCGGAGTCGCCGGCCATCCGGGTGACAAAGGAATGAACGCTCTCGCCGATGCGTTGTGGAACGCGATCCAAAAACAAGCTGCTGCGAAATAACCGGCGACGCACGCGACCGCCGAGTTCCGCATCCCTTGGACTGACCTCCCGACGGAAGCGAAGCCCGGCGACGACCTGCTGCTCAACATCGCGACCTTTCCGAAGCTCGACTCGAAGACGCCAAGCCACGTCTCCAGCCCGTGGCTGATCGGCACATCGCCAACCTACAACCCGGCTTACTATGGGACGATGCGTTTGGGTCCTAAATGAAGACGGTCATCTGATTGTTTTCATTCGCCTGTCCCTCATTCGACTGTCATAGAATGTCGGACAGGCGGCAGACAGACGAATGAAGAGGGAGTTGATGATGGCGTTCACGAAATCAATGCGGACTTTTCGAGGTTCGGCTGTCATCTCGCTCGTCGCTGTTTTGCTGTCTTCATTCGTTTGTCCCCATTCGCCTGTCCTCGCGGACGACTGGCATGTGGATGCGGCTTCCGGTGACGACACGGCTGACGGGAACAGCCACCCCGTGAAGACCATTGCCGCCGCGATTCGCAGGGCCAAGCCGGGGGACACGATTCATCTGCGGCCGGTGACGTATCGAGATTGGGCGGCGTTCTTTGACAAGAGTGGTGAGCCGGGCAAGCCGATCACGCTCGACGGACATGGGGCGACGCTCGATGGTTGCGAGCCGCTCGATCCCAAGAGTTGGACCGAAGTCGAGCCGGGATTGTTTCGTCACGACAATCTGCTGCCGCTGACCGACGCGATCGTCGATCGGTGGTTCTTCGTGATGGACGGCAAACCCAATCGGATGCAGCGTTGTTCGAAAGGGCCTAGCGAGCCGCTCAAATTGCCGTACGACTTGAAGCCCGGCGAATGGACGTTCGTCAAAGACGCTGATCGGACGAAAGCCGCGCGGGCCGGTTACATTCACGGTGCGTTCTGGATTCGGCTGCCGCAGCAACAATCGCTGGCCGACGCCAAGATCGAAGCACCGCTGCGGCCGGCCGGTGTGCTGATTCGCGGCAAGTCGTCGCACATCGTTGTCAAAAACCTGACGGCAACTCGGCCCTACAACGACGGCTTCAATCTGTCCGACTGCCGCGACATCGTGTTCGAGAACATTCGCGCGATCCATTGCGGCGACGACGGCATCAGTGCTCACGGCGAGTGCCTGTATCGTGTCGATGGCTTCGAGTCGATCGGCAACGCGACCGGCATTTGCGACACCGGCCACAGTGAAACGTCCTACCGCCGAGTCCTGATCCGCGACTGCATCGGCTTCGACCTGTTCTTTCTCGACACGGGCAAGTATTCGGTGAGCGATTCGGTCGTGATCTCATCAGCGGCGAAATCGGTCTACCTGCAAGGCCGCGACACTCCCGCCCAGCCATGCCGCCTCACGCTCGACAACGTTCTGATTCGCCGCGAGCGAACCGAAAACGAAGTCCGCATCTCGACCAACTGCAAGCTGACCGCGCGGCGCGTGACGTTCTTGAATCTCGATCTGCAAGCCACCGGAGGCGCAGTCGAATGCGAACGGTGTTTCCTCGGCGGAACCGTGGCGGCGAAAACACCTCGCAAGCCGCAGATGCATCTCTGGAAAGACGCGACGTGGCGCGGCGGCAATAACTGGTACGACCTCGGCTCCGTGCGAGTCGGCCAGAGCACGTTTACCGAAGCGACATTTACAGGCTTTCAACAGGCCGTTTTGTCCGACCGCGACTCGCGCTGGAAATCGGCCACGGACGCGGACCTGCAAGCCGCTGAGATTGGTCGTGCCACAAGTCCGTGAAGTTGGCCCACTAATTTTTCTGTCCCCATTTTTCTGTCAGCCTCAATGACAGAAAAATGGGGACAGAAACAATGTTGCTCCGACGCTGCGGACGTCTCACTTGTTATGCGACTTCCGTTTTCATGAAACCAATCACGAGCCACCTCTGCCTCAAACCGGTTCCTCATACGCCGCAGGACGGCCGCTACTCCCTGCCTCGGCAGCGTCCTTCACGGACTTTGTCGCATGGTCGCTAAAGAAACGCCTGAAATGCGTCATATATAAGTGAAGGGAGTACTTACTCGATGAACGATGCCAGGATTGCCGAGAGACGGCGGACGAAACACCGCCGGTGGCGGAGACAGTCGTACCAGAACCCGCGCCCACACCAGCCGACGTTGCGGTTCAGCCCGACCGCGTGGGCGAAGCTGTTGTTCCTGCGAGACCTCGGCCCGACCGAAGTGGGTGGCTTCGGGATTTCGGCGGCCGACGATTGTCTGAGGATCGAAGACGTGCAGCTCGTGCGACAAAGTTGCACCTCCGTGACGGTTCACTTCGACGATGCCGCCGTCGCCGACTACTTCGATTCGCAAGTTGACCAAGGCTTGCAGCCCTCGCGATTCGGCCGTGTCTGGATTCACACGCACCCCGGCTCGTCTGCGACGCCCAGCCTGCGTGACGAAGAGACGTTCGCTTGCAGCTTCGGCTCCGTCGATTGGGCGCTCATGTTCATTGTGGCCCAAGAGGGCCAAACGTATGCACGACTGCGATTCAACATCGGCCCCGGCGGCTCGCTAGAGATTCCAGTCGCCGTCGATTTCAGCCGAGACTTCACCGCCAGTGACCACGCCACGTGGAAAGCCGAATACGAGCGGTGCGTCATGCCTCCGGAACCGCGGCCACCAGCCATCATTGATGGCTGGCCTGTGGACACCGTTCCGCGCAAAGTCGTGTCTGCAATCCCACGCCCTGCGCGGCCTGCCCCCGTTACTTGTGCCAGGGCACGGATTCCGTTCGAAAATTTTTCGGCACTTCGCCCTGACACAAGCAACGGGGGCAGGCTCATGAGTACATGACTATGGTGCCGGGCAAAATTCCTGCCTTTCCCGGGTCAGAATTTGGGAATCAATTGCAGTCATTGTGGTTGGATGGTGTTGGAGTTGTCTGGAACGACAGGATTTGCGTTTGCGGAAGATCATTCACGGATCAAGCGAGCGCAGTCGCAGTTGGGCGAAGACACCGGGGCAGCCGGACCATTCTTTCTCCAGCAGTCGGACAGCCAGATGTGATTGGGCAGCACCTGAAAATCTTCAGCAACGTTCCACTGGTTGCGGTTGATGCTGCCGATGAGCGAAGTTTTCGCGGGGGGCCGAAATGCCCCCAGCCCTCTGCTCTGGAACCCCCACATTCTTTTGCCATGCCATGCCTTAAAAAATCCATTGCCCTACTCCTTCGCCAAGAATTGCTTCACCTGGCCGACAGCCCACACGAAGCCCGCCAGTTCGCGAGTCAGCGGGCCACGCTGGATCGTCTTCCCCGACGAGTGTTCCGACACGACCAAGCCCACGGTTAGAATCGGACGCTAGCACCTTGCGGCTCACTGGTCGCAGAAATCAACAGGGATGGTAGAGAGCCCCAAATCCTTACGGAACGATGTCGTTGGCCAGCGCGGCGCGATAGTCGGCTTGAGCGTCAAAGAAGTTCAGGCGGGCATCGACTTCGGTGGCGGCGGCATCGGCGGTGGAGAGTTCGCGGAGATTGACCAGCAGGAGATTGCTGTCGCCGAGATCGAACTTGCGACGTTCGGCGGCTTCCATTTGACGAGCGAGTTCGAGGGATTCATGAGCTTGCTCAAGCTGCTGGAACGCGGCGTTCAGCGCGGCGCTGGCGGACTGCACTTCGGCGACGATCTTCTCCTGAGTGAACTGCGTCTTGGCTTGCAACTGAGCCAGCTTGCCCTCGACGGCCTGCGACTTGCCCTTCGCTTTTCGGCGTTGCAGCGGGACGCTGGCGATCAGGCCCCCTTCCAGCTCAAACGGCGACTTGTCGTCCTTCTTCGGATTGGCCGCATTGCCGACGTCTTGCGAGCCGACGAGCACTGCATCGACTTGCGGCAGGCACAAATTCTGTGCGTTCGCGAGGTCGATGTTGAGCTGCTCGCGCAGGATCGCGAGTGCCCGAAGCTCCGGGCGATTCGAGATCGCCGATTGAATGTCCGCGTCGAAATTGCGCTGCGACGGATCGTCGGCCTGCGGGAATTCTCGCGGCAGGTAAGATTCGTCGATGACTCGCGGTTGACCGGACTCATCGCGCAGGAACAGCGAGAGCTTGTAGGTCGATTGCTGAAACTTACGACGGGCGTCGATCAGCTTCGTGCGACGCGACACGATCAAACGTTGGTTGTCGGTCAGCTCGATGGCCGGAGCGTCCCCTTGTTCGACTCGGCGACGCAGGCCGTCGTTTCGTTCGGTCGCGTTCTTCAGCAGATCTTCGGAAATGCGGACGTTCTGTCCGGCGGCGACGGTATTCCAATACGCGATCGACGCGGCCTGGATGAAGGCGATGAGCTGGGCTTGAATCTCCGGCTCGACCGATTGCACTTCCCAACTGCCGCGCCACACCCCTGCGCGCCGGTCGTCGATGTTTCGATTCTGAAGCAGCGGAATTGTCGCCCCCGCTTTGAATTCGCCACCGAGCTTCGTCGCACGCTCACCGTAATACACCGGGAAGTTGCCGGTCCCGATTCGATACCCGCCGAAGACCGAACCGCCACCGAACAACGGCTGCTCGGCCCCGACCGCCTGCCGATAGTTCTCATAAAAACCGAGCGGCATGTTGAGCGAGTCGGCTTTGAGTTTCAGATCGAACTCACCATTCGCCGCGAGCAAGTCGCCTTGAGCGATGTTCCGCTCGAACATCGCCGACCGCAACAACGGATAGCTCGCGATCACCGAGCCGATCACGTCGTCGAGTTGCAACGGCTCAGCGTTCGGAGTCGGGCTGACGACCGCAGGCTCTGGCGGAGCGATCTTGGAATCGGCCGCGTGTGCTGGTTGCTCATCGCTGACAAGTTGAATCGCCGAGTCTGCATTCGCCGCGCGACGGACCTCTGGATTTGGCGAGCCGGAGGGCGTCAGCCCTCGGACCATTTCAGATTTGAGATTTGAAATTTCAGATTTGAGATTTGAAATTTGAGATTTCAGATTGTCCGGGGGCTGACGTCCTCCGGCTCGCCATTGCGGCGGCACGGATTTGGTGGCGACTCGGCCGCGAGTCTGCGTGCAGCCGCTCGCGAAGACCACCGCGCCAAGGCACAGCGTCAATCCGAACGTCATCCGTGAGGGGGTCGTTGATTGGCTCATTCAATCCGCACTTGATCCCGCCGGGCGAACGGCAAGACTTAACCTGGATTATGCACCGTCTCATACCAACCCGAAGCGCAAGCGAGGCCCTCGTCACGGTCTGGCCTCGCTTGCGCTTCGGGTTGGTATGCGGCACTGCGTTTCTCCATGAGGTAGTCCTGAATAATCCCGGCTAGCGTGTTCCGGGTGATGACCTAGCGGTTGGTTTGTTCGAGTAATAATCCGCCAGCGCCGCATGAGTGGCTCGGTGATTGGGATCGCGAGCGAGAACTCCGCGCAGCCAGAACAGTCCTGCGGCGGCGGAGTCAATTTCCAGATACAGCATTCCGAGTTGAAAACGGGATTCGATATCGTCCGGCTGTCGTTGGACGATGTCGTACAGGCGATCGAGTTCGTC
>JANNDA010000122.1:0-2014 GCA_031387195.1 Planctomyces sp.
GTAACCGAGGTCGTCCTGCAACCCCATTGGCAGGCCGCTGGAGAGCACGTTGTGCTTCAACTCTCCGGATCGGCTGACGATCAACATGCTTTCGCCCGCTCCGCCATACGTCAAAGTTCGCCGGCCGGGTTGCAATCGTCCCAGCGACAGGACGGCAAACTGACCGTCAAGGCAGCGTTTGCAAGCCAAGCGATTACAGACACTCAAGATCTCTTGAACGTCGGAGTGGCTTTCGGCGAGTACTTCCAAATAGGCCGTCATCGTCGCGCTCAGAATGGCCGGGCCGAACCCCTTGCCACTGACATCGCCCACCACCAGTCCCAACGAACCGTCGGGAAACATCAAATAGTCGAACCAGTCGCCGCAAGTCTGCTTCGCAGGATGCGACCCACCTGCGATCTCGAAACCTTCCAAACACGGATGATCGGCCGGCAAGAGTGCCTCTTGAACCAATCGCGCGAAGTGGATTTCGCGATCAAGAGTACGTCGTTCCGTCACGTCGAGCGCCACACCGATCGTCCCCACAACGACTCGGTTCGATTCATGCAGCGGATTGATTTTGACTTCAAAGATTCGTTCCATCCATTCGGTTTCAAACGCGACCGACTGGCCTTCGAGCGCCCGCTGGTGCGCTCGCACCGCCCCGCCTATTTCGCTAGTGGCGGGGAAGAGTTCGGTCAGCGGGTGCCCCTCAATCTGCCGCGGATCGAGATTGATGAGAGGTAATCCCGCACCCACGGCACCGGTGATTTCCAAAGCCAGATTGGTCGTCCAAATGATCGCTGGCACATGGCTCAAGACTTCTCGGAAGCGGTTGTCCCGTTGAGCCAGTTCGCGGTGAAAGTGAGACCGGTCGATGGCGTACCGCAACACGCGTGCGATGGCCGAGCCAGGAAAGGCCCCTTTCACCAGATAGTCCTGCGCGCCGCTGCGGATCGCCTCGGTGGCTAACGCTCGGTCATCCGTCGCCGTCATCACCACGACCGGGATATCGGGGGCCGCCGCGAGGACGCGGTGGCAGGTCTCCATGCCCTCGCAATCTGGCAACCACAGATCCAGCAAGATGACGTCGATGTGCGATTCAACAAGCTGTTCCACCGCTTCTGCCAACGACTCGCACAGAACCAGCTCGTACTCGAAGCCATCAACTTGTCGCAGCGACTGCGTGACGAACATCCGGTCCAGCGGATTGTCTTCGACCAGCAAGATCTTCATGAGTGACTCCAGTCGCTGCTTGCAAGCGAGCAGTCTGGACGTATGGGGGTGACGTTGGCGGGAATCAGCATACGCGGCGGAGTCGTTTTTCCAAACCCAAGTGACAATAGCAGCCGATCGACTTCGATCAGGACGTCAGTTCGAGCGTGGCCCACAGACTCGGGTCGAATGCGAACGGAAAACGATCATCGACAGACAGAGTTTGATCGCCAAGCTCGCGGTCTCGGATGACGAAGTAAAATCCCAGTCGCGTTGGCGTTCCGGCTTCGCGGTCAGCGACCGGGTCGAAGCCTTGGAGTTGCTCGCGTCGCAGCCACGTTTCCAAATGGTATCCGTCATCGAGCAACTCGGCGTTGACCAAGAGGCTTCCTTTGGCGGCGAGCGGTGTCGCTTCTCTCGCTTGAGCGATGGGCAATTGCAGCCCAAAAGACTTCTCGCCGCTCAGGCCGCCGCCGACTGGAGAAAAACAGAAGTGATGGCAATAACGGCTGGCTCGATGGATCGTTTGCGTGTTGCGGGTGTCGAGCCAGATTTGGAGGCCGTCCCCCTGCGTTGGCATGCGCTCGTCCGCTTCGGGTTCGTTTTTTTTGCCCCGCACGATCACGGAGAGGCCGAGTCCCTCGTCGTTCCAGGCGATCCGAAGTTCGCCGGTCGGCTTCGCTCTTTGCAGCTCGCTGAGATCGGGTAAGGCGAACTCTCGCCCCAGCTCCAACAGGCGTTTGCCGCTTTTCGGGATCGTGTCCAAACGACCGATCGGAAACGCGAATCGAAACAGCAACGGATAGGGAACCACTTCAGT
>JANNDA010001159.1:0-15803 GCA_031387195.1 Planctomyces sp.
GCGACGAACGTCTTGCCTGTGCCGCACGCCATCACGGCGGTGGCTCGATCCTGTTGATTCAGTGCGGGCAGGATCGCAGCGAGCGTCCGCTGCTGATACGGCCGAGGGGAACTCTGCTTCCGAACGATTGGCCGGCCATCCAGCCAAATGCGGATCGCCTCGAAATCTTCGGCAGTCAACGAATCGAGATCAGTGCCGCGAATGCTCGAAAAATCTTTCCGCTGCTCAGCGACCTTGGAGACATCTTCCGAATTGGTGAACAGCAACCGGTCGTCGCAGTGGTCCGTGACTCCAAAGAACGTGGCCGTGTCGCTCCAAGTCAGCGGCGCACGCCGGCTGCGGAACTTCACTTGATAGGCCCGGCATTTCCCGGAAACCGTTTCGATCACGCCATCCGCACCCACATCACGAGCCGACAGCCGCAACCGTTTGCGGATCGAGGGCGGGATCACCTTGTCGGGCCAAACGTGCTTGGCCATCCCGACACGCTGCGTCGCGAGATACGCCTCCGCGAACACCTCGAAGGCGTCGCCCTTCTGTTTCTCGTCGGCCAATGCCTCGATTCGCCGCTCAAGCTCGGCAAAACACTTGATGCCTGAAAACAGACCAAGCCTTTGGAATTCAGCGGCTTTGCCATGCAATGGTGCTGCCATCTCGTCGCTCATCGCCAATCGGTTTCAGAGGCACTCGGAACATTGCACAGGGTACGAACAGTTGCGATGTCCTTCCAATGGACTGCTGATTGTCTCTGGCCGAATCGGTGTCATCGGAATCGAACAACGTCAGAGTGGACGAGTCGAATGGCGGACAAGGTCTCGACTTTCCCAATCCAAATCGTTGGTCGGGAAAACAGCCGGAGGACCTCAGCCGTGACGAGTGGGAACAGGTCATCCTACCGGCAATCGTGCGGTGAGTTCGTCAAACAATTTGCGACGCGACCCAGCGAAGTTCGCGTCGATCATCGTCATTCATTTCGAGCAATTCGACGGTGCCGCAGCCGATCGGAGTCAGGCCGACGATCCGATCTCCCTCGACAGCGAAGTGCTCGTCCCATTTTTGCAGGCGGGATGAAACAGCGGGACGAGCTGGCCGTCGATGTGCGTGGGCAGATTTTGTCCCTTGAGAAAATTGCACCAATGGCACGCGAGACAGAGATTGGATTCGTCGTCCGGGCCGTCATGCTGCCTGGCGATGATGTGATCGACGTGGAACGTGACGAGCGGCAAGTCGTCCTGGTGACAGCCACAGTATTCACAGCGATTTCCCGCGCGTTGACGGACGAAACGGCGGAGTGCGGTGTCGATTGCCATCGCCGTTAACTGGAAGCATCAGCGGCGATCACGGCTCGCGCTTTGGCCTGCAAGACGCCGATGAAGTTGATCGCACGGACGCACGTTTCATACTCATCCCGCTTGTCGGTGGTCAGCGTGCCCTCGGTGGACTTCTCGGCGAAGTCATCTAACTTCAGTTGGACTTGCGGCGAGGCTCGAACAGCCGCGATGCGGCGAGCCACATCCGGCGTCAGGCAGCGGCCGACTGGCTCAAAAAGCTCGTCGAGGACAGCAGAGTTGGATGGCTTTCGCATGGCACCAGTCTATCACGGTGATCAATCGCAGGGATTCGGTTTCTCTCGGAAGTGTTGTCGGTGAGCAAACGGGGGCAGGTCCAATTGAACCAATTGAACGCCGCTGGGATGCCGAGGCCGTAGGTCTTGATGGCTTCAGTGATCAGAAGCCGCTCGTCAGCAGTGAGTCCGTGCAACGTGTCGATGATCATCGCCGCTGATTTCACGGCCGCCGCTGCGTCGTCCCGTGCCAAGTCCCGATGGATGTCGTAATCGGCTTAGGATCGGCGCAGAAATAATAGTCGTGGTTCGCTCCGCGAACCAACGTTGGATCGCGGAGCGATCCACGACTATCGCGACAGTTATTCATGCGCCGGTCCTTAGTTGCGTTCGCCGCGAAGTTGATTCAAGCGAGAACCGGCCAATGCCAAGCGGACATGGCCACAGTTTTGGAGCCGTCGCCAGAGGAATGCGTGGGCCATATCGGCACGCGGTGTTTGAAAACCCAACGCGGTCAGGCAGTCACGAGCCTCATGAAAGGCGGCGTAGTAAGCCCGGCTCACGGCGGTTCGCCAGTCCGTTTCCGTGGGGCCGATCGCAGAGCGTTCGGCACACTTCAGAAAATCCTCGCCCCGAATCATGGCCGCGATTCCGTGCTGAGCCGAAATGCTGGAGCCAGCGGCGCGGGACAACACGCGAAGAGCCGCTCGTGCCACTTCCACTGACTCGCGACCAACTCGTCAACACTCCAAAACTGGTCCGCACGACGATGGCCAAATGCCGGTCATCGGGGATTTCAGGATCATCGTCGATCTCGACTCGCCACGAGTTGCCGGGAAACACGTCCTGGGTCATGGCAATCACTTGCGGCAGTTCGGCACGAACTCCGAGTTGCTCGGCCGCAGTCGCAATCTCCGGTGCGATCTCCGGACAGGTTGGATTCAACGTCGATTTCATGGCCAGTTCCTTCGGGAAGATGGCCGTGGAATAACAACTCTGGCGAACGCCGCAAAGTCGAATCCAAGTTCGCTCGCTGGGGAGCTGGGGAGACGATCGGTATCGACACATCGGGGGACTGAGCCAAGCCTTGTTTGATGACGATGGCTAGCAGCCGGTCCCGGAGAGATATCGGTGCTGGGTCGAGACGTTGTGCGTCGAACGCACGCTGCCGCAACTTCGCCGGGAAACCACGTTGATCTTGATTCCTTGGTCTGAGTAATCGGTTGCTCCCAGCGGCCGCCCCGCAGTCTTGCAGAACGCCGAGGACGAATTGATCCAGTTGGCGGCGACAGACTTTCTCGATTTGCTGCTCAACGAGAAAGGCTACGGCCGACGGCACCTCATTGGTGGCTCTGTCTGCCACCGTGAACTCGGAGTGACGCTTTCCAAAGACCCTCAGTGGTCTGATTGGCAACGACGCCCATTAACCGCAAGCCAACTCGAATATGCGGCTCTGGATGCTGAAGTCTTGATGGCGATCCATGTCAACTTCGTTGCGTCTTTGCCGCTCGGCTTACCGATGGGCGAATGACTTCGCCGCGAAGTTCTTTTCCGGGCGGAAAGTCGGTGAGACAAGGACAACGTTGACAGTCATTGGCTCAGGGATAGAATCCTGCCGACCGCTCACCCCACCTGCACTTCCTGCGGGCGAACTGAGTGGACATCCAAGTCAAACGACAGATCCCGCCGTGGCTGTTTGGGATGTTCGCCCTGGAGTTCGCCTGAGCCCCCCGCCTTAGCGATCCGCAACGCAAACCTCCCACGAGCCCTGGCAACTGTCGCTGATTGCCGAGTGTTTTTTTGAGCCGAGTGGTTTTTGATCGGAGAATTTTCATGCTGTTGGCCTTTGGGTTTAATCCCATGGAGTTGTTGATTGTGATCGCCGTCGCTTTGCTGCTGTTCGGCAAGCGACTGCCTGACCTCATGCGATCGATGGGGAGAAGCGTTACGGAGTTCAAGAAGGGTATCAATGACGACACGGATGAAACTCGTCCGCCCACTTAGTCCTTGTTTCAGAAACAATTCGTAGGGTGGGCACTCCTGCCCGTCGAAAGTCACACGACGGGCAAGAGAGCCCGTCCTACAAAACACGGTGAAATTCGGGAGGCTGCTATGCTTGGTTTACATCCGATGGAACTCATGATTGTGGGGATCGTGGCCCTGCTGCTGTTTGGCAAGCGTCTGCCAGAAGTCGCACGCAGCCTCGGCAAGGGAATCACCGAATTCAAAAAGGGGATTCACGGCATTGATGAGGACACTGATCGTGCCGCGTCCTCAACATCGCGACCTTCCAGCCGTCCGATGGCCGAGGAGCGCCCGTCTGAGACAACGACAACGGCTCCGAAATTTGAACCGCCGAAATTTGAGCCGTCGGAGTCGAACTCGTAGCAGTGGCGTCAGCCGTAGCACGGGCGGCTCACCTGTGCTCGGTCGTCGAGACCACACAGGCGAGCCGCCTGTGCTACGTTCGGGAGCGACCTACGAACGGGTTCAATCAAGCCCTCTCGAACGCGAACGGAATCACGTCGCGAACGGAATTGGCTCCGAGGCAGAGCATGATCAATCGATCGATGCCCAGGGCGACTCCCGCGCAAGCCGGCAGACCGTGTTGCATGGCGGCCAGCAGTCGAGTCGGTTGTGGAATGTATTTTTCGCTGGCAGTCGCTTCACGCTGGATGCGCGATTGCAGTTCAATCGCATCCGTCAGTTCGTGGTAGCCGTTGCAGAGTTCGATGCCGTTGACGTACAGCTCGAAGCGTTCGGCAACAGCGGTTTGTCCCTCGCCACGCACGCAAGCAAGCGCGGCCTGTGAGGCGGGATAATCGAAGACGAACGTTGGACGATCGTGGCCCAGATGCGGCTCGACTCGCTCGGCAAGCAATAGGTTCAGCCAGCCGTCACGGTCATCTGTCGGCAAACTTTCGGGAGCACTGACTCCCAGCCGCCGAGCCAACGCGACGATCTCGTGCGTTGGCCGAGCGAGCACCTTCGATCCGGTGTATCGCTCAAACGCTTGGTCATAGGTCAATCGCTCGAACGGAGCCGCTGAGAGTTGAGCAATGTCGTTTGTGAGCAACTGCGCTTCGCGAGCGAATGCCCCCACGAATTGCTCTACGAAATCCATCTGTTCGACGTGCGAGTCGCCGATGTGATACCACTCCAGCATCGTGAATTCGGGATTGTGCAGTCGTCCGAGCTCTCCGTGTCGCATCACTTTGCCAAGCTGATAGATCGCATCGGCACCGGCGGCAAGAAGTCGCTTCATCGCGAATTCGGGGGACGTTTGCAGGTACAGCCGCTCGGTCGCGGACCACGGAACTACGAAGGGTTCAATGTTGGGATCGATCACACGCTCGTGCGACATGATCGGCGTATCGACTTCCCAATATCCCGCGTCATCGAAGAAACGGCGAGCGAACGCCAGCAATTTGGCACGCCATCGCAGAACACTCAGCGAGGCCGTCGGACGAAATTCGTGCGGCAAGATTCAGCTTCCTGGAAAGTCAGTGCAGAGTCACACGCCGTAAGACGAACAGGCCTGCGAACGCCATCAGGGCATTCCCTACCCACATGGCCCAGGCGGCGTCGAGCGTGCCGGTGCTCGAAAGGTTTTTGGCGAGCAACACCAGCGGATAGTACAGCAGCACAATCGGAACAAAGCAGATGAAGAAGTTCGTGAGAAACTGCCGCTTCGCCTGCAACACGGCAAACGGACTGCCGACGAGCACAAAGAAAAAGCAACTACAGGCGAGCGCGAAGCGGCTATGGAGTTCGGTTCGCAAGCGGAAGAATTTGTAGCGATTGTCGTAGAGGTAATGGTCATAGACTTGGAATTGATGCCCACCCAGTTGACGGTAGTCGCCAATCGCCAATGCTAGAGCCGCCGTGATGGCTCGCTCTTGTTGCAGAGCGGTATGTTTCGTTTGCAAGTCGGTCAGCTTTTGCTGAATGGCGCGCACATTGATGTGTCGGTCCTTGGGTTGCGACTGACCGATCGAGAGTGGAAATGAATGTTCCCACTCATCGATCTTTTGCCGTCCTTGGCCTGGGACATCGACCTGCATTCCTTTGAATCTCAAGCGGACTTCTCGCTTCTCTAAGTCAAAGTCCAGCAGTTCTGCTTCTTGAGCACGAGCGGTGATGGCTGGCTTGCCTTCGCCTGGGAAATAGCGAAACGTCGGCAGGATGAGCTTCTTGTCGATCACTTCGTGGACCGAGATCGTGTTCAAGCCCATGCTGGCTTGATACTCCGTCCCCAACTTGTCGAGCAGCATTTGCTCCATCGCGGCAGTCACGACACGGAGAATGTTGGATTCGGCCCAGGGGATGACTTGATCGGTGAGTAGCAACGAGCAAACGCTGACGACCGCTCCGAAGAAAAAGGAGGGAGCTAGTAAGGCCATCACGCTGATGCCTGCGGCTTTGGCGGCGGTGATTTCCTGATCTCCCGCCATCCGTCCGTAAACCACGCAGACGCTCAGCAGCAACGTTGCCGGAATCGTGTAGGGCAACATGCTGGGAATGATGTAGGGGAGTATTTGCAGAGCTTGCAGAGGACCAAGCCCACTTTCGGTGACCTCGCGAAACACGCCGACGAACACCAACAGCACCGTCAAGATGCTCAGGACGAAGGTGAAGACGCGCAACAAGTCGGCCAGGATGTAACGCTGCAACAGCCGCATGGAATGACCGAATTCCGATTCGGAGGGACGAAGCGAAGACCAAGACGTGGGCGTATAAGACAGCTTCCGCAAAAGGGTCAAGGCGTCTTGGCGGCAGAGCCGGAATGCTGCGAACAGTTTCGCTGATTGCCAGTGCCGACACCGCTTGCGGCATTACTGGCCGGTTTGGCGACGGACTTTGAAGGGGGCATGACGCGACGTCCGAAATGTTACGCAGCGAATCGACTCTGTCACGAATCGACTCTGTTCATTTCCATGTCTCTTCCAAAAGGCGTGTTGCTCATGGACTTCTTTCAGAATGCCACGCACGACCAGATCGCGTTGATGGGCTGCTTTGTGGCGATAGTGGCTTCGGCTGCGTTGATGTACGTCAGCGTGTACCTCAGCCGTACGAGCCGTCAGACTCAGGTTCGGGAATCGCAGAGCCGGACGATCCCAATGGCGGCTCGCGATGAGCGTCCGGAAGTTGAAACGTCACACCGCAAAGTTGCCTGATCGGAAGGAGGCGCGTCATGCGTCCATTTTTCAAAACGTTGTCGGTCTTGGCCGTTCTTGGATTCGGGTACGTTCTGGGCACGACGCAAGCGTTGTCGCCTCGACCGCTCGGTGCCCAAGCGGGAGATGCGGGCGGTGCTTCTCCGGAGGCCACCAAGAAGGTGGCGGAAGCGTTTGCTGCGCTGAAGGCGGCGGCGGAAACTTTGGAGCAAGAGAACCTCTATGTCTCCGCGACTCCGAATCTCAACGTGTTTGCGATCGCAGCGGGCGGGATCAATGCGGTGCAGGATCTCGAAGATGGACGGGGTGTAGACCCGGAGACATTCGCCGCGCTCTACGCCGGTGAAGGGAAGCCCGAAGTCAAAGAGCACCTCGACACCGACGATCAAGGTCGGCTGACTTACAAGAGTAAGGTCATCCGTATTTATCCCAAGCAACGGATGAAGAAGATCTACCAAGAACGGCTGAAATTCACGTCGGGTCCGAAGAAGACGTAGGACGGGCACTCCTGCCCGTCAATTCGCGGGAATGCGTTGGATCGAAAACTGCCAGCACGCGGTTGAGTCACCTTCGATGCAAATCGTCATTGCGGGTGAAGCGTTTGACTGCAATTCAACAACCGCGATCGCAGTTCCACGGATCGGCAACGAGAGATCGCCGCTTCTGGCATCCCAATGATGCCGTCGAATTCCTGCGAGCTGCTGACCACCAACTCGGCCACACAGGTTGAGTGACTGGAACTGCTGCCCTTCTGCGAGCGACAGGCTCCACTGGCGAAACAAATTCTCGAAGGGGAGTGACGTCGCTTGCTCAAAGCTCCGAGTTCCTGATTTGGTCGATTGCGCCAACCGACCACAAAACCCAGGGCCGTACGTTTCGACGCACCACTTGGAAAACAGAACGGTCGCACCTCGACAACCGGGATCACGCCACAAACCGGCCCGGTAATAATCCGGCACCACCAGCGGATGTCGTGACGGATCATCCAGAAACGTGGCGATCCGCTCGGCGGAATTCGTCCCAGTTGGTTCCGCCAGATGCGCGAGCCCCTCGCTGACCCAGTCCTGCTCGTCGGCCGATTTCAGTGGCAGGTGTTGCACTCGCTGACTGATGCACGCCGCATGGGCCACCTCGTGAGACAGCAAGTCACGCAGCGCCGCACCGCATGGCAGCGACGAGTTCAACAACAGCATGTCACAACGATTTCCTAACGGTTGCTCGACCGCGCGCTGAAAATCGCTGCTGCGAACCATGCCGTTGATCGAGACTCGGCCACCCTGCAATCGCCCCAACCACGGACTGAGTACGACCGCGAATCGGCCGTCGAGATCGACATCGCAGAGCGGGCCATATTGAGCTTCGACGCGCGGCAGCACGTCGGTTTCAAGGAGTTGAATCAGATCGGCGACTTGTGAGTCTCGAACGCCGTATGTTCCCAATTGTTGGTCCACAAACACTCGAACTCGTTCGCCTTCGCCGACGCATTGGGCGGTCATTCGCGCGTATTGCTTCGGATCATTCAGCTCGCCGTCAGTGACGTGCAAGTAGAAGTCACGTGTTGTTCCAAGGGTCGAGACGAGCTTCGACCTCAGCACATCCGTAGTCGAAATCTCACCAGCCTGTTGAGTCATTCGTAGCACGGGCGGCTCGCCTGTGACTTCACTGTTAATCACATGCAGGCGAGCCGCCTGCTCTACGATTTTCAACCGGCTGTATCGATCCGACTCGTTCGAGACCCGCAACCGCACGACATGACTTTCGCTGGCGTCAGCCAAACAGCCGATGACCAATGTGTAGCGACTGCCGTTGGCCGGGAGTTGGCACACAGCTTTTCCGGCCTGGGAATCGAGGCGATACCAGACTTTGGGCGAAAGAGAAAGTTCTGCTCGATCTGGCAGAATTGCCGTTCGAGCGATGCCGCCGATGACTGCGGCGCACATCGCGACCGTCAGGACGATGAGTAAACGGCGGCGAAGGTTGTTAATAACAATCACTCGAAAACGCCTGTTTGCGTAACGAACTACTAACCCGAAGCGTTAGCGAGGGCGAACGCTCCAAGACGCTGCAAAATCAGCGTCAGATAGAGCATCCGCCCTCGCTAACGCTTCGGGTTACAACGTGTGTTGAGCGTCCTCGGCTCGCTCGACGGAGGAGTCATCGGGCCGGGACAGTCGGCAAATTCAGGCGAATCGGGAGAGTTTGAGACGTCGCATTGTTTGGTTCATGCTCAACGTCGGTTTCATGCCTGCCACACCGGTTGCTCGGGGAGTGCAAGCCTCAAGCTGGCAACTCGGGGCAAATTGGGCTCGTTTGGGAATCTCGGCAAAAAAAGGATCGAGAGCGTCCGACTGTCTATGTAGAATGCGGCCCGCCTCCGCCGGGAGAGAGTCCGTTCGGACGTCATGCCGCTCATCGCATACCGGGAGTGTTTCATGTCTAAGTCATCGCAATTGTTCGCTCGTGTTGTGCTCGGCTCATGCCTGAGCGTTCTGCCGCTGGGAGTTTCCTTTTCGGCGAATCCCGTTGTTGCAACAGCGACAACCGGTGGAGGAGTCCTGAAGTACGAAGCTCCGTCCGGAGAGACTTATCTCGCGATCGGCTTGCGTGCCAAAGATTTGCCGGTCGTGAAAACGGTTCGCCATCACGTCGTCCTGATGGACACGTCGGCCAGTCAATTTGGCGAGCATCGCACTCAAGGCTTTGCCGTGCTGCAAGCCTTCTTGAGCGGCTTGCCGAGTGACGATCAGGTGAGCCTGTTCGCCGTTGATGTTCAAGCCGTGCGATTGACTCCTGAATTCGTTCCGGCCAACAGCAAGTCTGTTCGCGATGCGGTGACGGCGTTGCAAGAACGCGCTCCGTTGGGAGCCACGAACTTTCAAACGGCACTCGATGCTGCTGTTGGCTCGCTGCCCAAGGATTCCACGGCCACGGTGTTGTACGTTGGCGATGGGATGAGTTCCGTGAACTTGTTGAGTGCGGAGACCATGCGTCAGTCACTGACGGAACTGCGACAGCGGCACGTTTCGTTTTCCAGCTACGCGGTCGGTCCACGCCAAGATCTGCGGTTGCTCGGCGTGATCGCCCAACACTCCGGTGGCGTCGTCATGGTCGATGGTGGTCGTGAAGCGAAGTCTTCCGCCAGTGATGCGGGGAGTGCCGGAAGGCAACTGGCTCAGGCCGCGACGGCCTCGGTCTTTTATCCAGAGAAATTTGACATTGCTGGTTCCGAACTGAAGTTGGCTTCGACAGACGCTCTGCCGTTGCGGTCGGATCGTGAGACGATCGTGCTCGCTCAGGGTGAGTTGGCGAACGCGACGAAGTTCACCGCGACGGGCACGGCGTCCGATCGTCCGCTGACGATGACTTGGACACTTTCTGATCTGCCAACAGAAAAGGGGAGTTCGTTCCTGGCAACAGCGTTCAAGATGGCGAGCAAGGATCGCGGATTGATTCCCTACGCTGGCCGAGATTTGCTGGTCACCGCTTGGAACGAATTCGATCAACGCGTGGAATGGCTCACTGCCGAAGGAAATCAAGCAGCCGCACGCAAGCAGTTTCACGATGCCGAAAAAATTGGCGCGGCCATCCAGGAATTGGACCCAGCCAACGCTCAAGGCCGGCTCTTGGCCACTGGCGGATCGCGTCTCAAGGTGAAGACCGTCAGTTTGAAACAGGACAAAGCCGAAGGTGATGATCCGAAGCCGCCAGTGCCGGGCGACAGCCTGTTGAATCGCGAGCAGTTTGCTCCCGATGAGGCGACCGGAAAAAGTTTGATACTCGATGAAGTCGCTCGTACTCAAATCATTGGCGAGAAACTGAAGCTGGAAGTTTCTCGGGCCATTCAGGACGCGCGAGCGTTGGCGAAATCGGAACCTGACACGGCGTTGACGTTGTTGAAGCGAGCTTATGGCTCGGTCAAATCAACCTCCGATGCGTCGATCGACTTGCGTCAGCAACTCGGCCGGCAACTGCAAGGCGTGATTGCCGACGTTCGTAACACAAAAGAAAAGACTGAGCTGGACCAAGTCAAGAATGAAGAACGTAATGCAGTGCAAGAGGCGGAAAAACGCTTGCTGGAGAAGTTTCAATTAGAAGATGAAAAGCTGGAAAATCTGGTTGATCGAGTTCGTGCGTTGCTTGCTGAAGCATCGCACGGTCGGGATGCGGCTTTCGTCGAAGCCGAAGCGACTGCTGTGGCTGCCGTTCAAATGGCACCGAATGTCGGTGTCGCAAACTCCGCGCGGTTCAACGCCGAAGCGGCGTTCCAGCTCAACCAAGCTTTCCGGCTGCGAAATATGCGTGCCGACAAATTCTTGGCCACGTTGGAGCAGGTGGAATTGTCACACATCCCGTTCCCTGATGAGCCACCTGTGCTCTTCCCGGCCCCGGAGATTTGGAAGCAGTTGACCGAACGCCGCAAGCAGTACGCTTCGGTCGATCTGCACAAATCCAGCCCGGCGGAACGCCGCATCGCCGCCTCGCTGGATGAGCAGACGGAAATCAACTTTCCCGATACGCCATTGATCGATGTGATTGCCTACCTTCAAGACTATCACAACATTCCGATCATCCTCGACACCGCCGCGTTGACAGACGCGGGGATCGCGACCGATACGACGATCAACCGGACACTGGCGGGGGTCAAGTTGCGCAGTGCGTTGAAGATCATTTTGCAGCCACTGGAATTGGCGTACGTCATCGAAGACGAAGTGATGAAAATCACGACGGCCGCGAAAGAAAATGAGAAGCTGCAAACCCGCGTCTATCCGGTCGGTGACTTGGTGGTCGTGTTGACGGCACAGCAGGGCGGTGGCGGTGGCGGGTTAGGTGGTGGCCAGCAAGGTGGTCAGCAAGGTGGCCAGCAGGGTGGTGGTGGTGGTGGATTCGGCGGTGGTGGTCAACAAGGTGGTGGTGGTGGCGGAGGAGGATTCTTCAACGTCCCCGTGAACCTCCCGGCTCAGAAAGCGAATGTCGCTCCCTTCAATAACCAAAAGGTCAACGAGGCAAAAAAAAAGCCGAACGCCAAGAAGTGACATTGATCGCCTTCGTGGATGACTCGGAGCCTGTGAAATCGAAGGCGACGAAGTCTGATCAAAAGAAAACAACAGAGCGGGAGAGTCCGTCAACGAAGACGAACTCTCCCGCTTCTGTTGTTGGTTCTAAAAAAGGTCCGCCAGTATCTGTCTCCAAGAAACCGAAGTTGCCCAGCTTGGATGCCGGCAGCCCGCGAGAAATCTGGCAACGATTCTTTACCGAACAAAAGCCGAAGCCCGCCGAGGTCGCTGAGACGATCCGCTGGCTGCACCAAGAGCGGAAGCACGAACACACGATTGCTTGCGTCGAAGCGGCGTTGATTCATTCGCAACCGCAGCCCTGGATGTACGAGGTGCTCGCGTTGTCGATGGAATTGGCCGGACGTCCGAAGGCCGACATCGAGCGGGTCATGCTTTCGGGAGTCGATTTCACGGCCGCCTCGCTGCCCGACATGCTGGGATCGGCGGCCTATCTCAAGCGTCTGGGATTTGGACAGCGAGCCCTGAGTCTCTACCAACAAGCTGCGCGAGTCGCTCCGACTCAACCAGAGCCCTACATCCTGGGCCTGCGCGTCGCCCACGATTTGAACGACTCGGCGGGTGTCGAATGGGGTGCAACCGGTGTTCTGACCAACGTCTGGCGTTCGGACTTTGAAGTGCATCACAAAGAGGCCGAGAACATTGCTGCTGTTGCTGAAGAGGCACTACGAAAAGTAGGTAAGGTTTCGGAAGCTGATTCATTGAACGCGGCCGTTGCCGTTGCGCGCCAACGTGACCTGATGCTCAAGCTGACGTGGTCGGGGACGGCGGACTTGGATCTCAGCGTGGAAGAACCGAACGGCGGCGTCTGCTCGTTCGACAACCGATTCACGCTTGCTGGCGGAGCCCACACGCACGAGGGATTTGGTCCCAAGAGAGAGGACTGTTTTGAGGAATATATTTGCGCGAAGGGACTTCCCGGAGACTATTTGGTTCGCGTCCAAGTCATCGCCGGCGAGCTGGTCGGTCGTCGCGCGGAGCTTACCATTCGCCGCTATGTTGGCACGCCAGACGAAATCGTGAAGACGATCAGCATCGAGATCGGCGACAAGGACAAGGTCGTCAAGCTGTCGTTGAACGAAGGCCGCCGTGAAACACTGATGGATAAACCCGAGGTCGCGTTGCCCGTTCGAGGACAGCCGCGCCCAGACGCAAACGATCCTGAGCAGATCAGAGTTTCACGGCAGACCGTTGGTCCGGCAGGAGGAGGCGGCCCCGTCGGACGTGGCGGAGCGATCGGCTTTCAACCGGTGATCACTCAGATTCCCGATGGCATCGGACTCTCCGGAATGGCCATCGTTTCGGGCGATCGCCGGTACGTGAAGCTGTCTTTGGCACCGTTTTTTCAAACGGTTATTGGCGTCGATAGTTTCAGTATTCCGAGCGGAAGATGAGGCAGGATCAGCACCGGATCAATTCTCGTCGGCGTAATGCACCAAGCTGAAGACCTCGAAACGATCGAGCTTCTTGTGACCACCCAGAAAATCGAGTTCGATCACAAAGGCACAACCTTCAATGGTGGCCTGCAACTGCTCGACGAGATTCACACAGGCCAGCATGGTGCCACCCGTGGCCAACAGATCGTCCACGATCAAGACTCGATCCGACGGGCCGAGAGCATCGACGTGCATGTGCAATGTGTCGGTGCCGTATTCCAGTTCGTAAGAAAACGACTGCGTTTCAAACGGTAACTTGCCGGGTTTCCGAACCGGCACGAACGCGGCATTCAGCGCCAGTGCGAGTGGTGCGGCGAAGATGAATCCACGCGCCTCGGCGGCCACAACAGCGGTGATGCCGCGATTCTGATAATGCTCGGCAAAGTGATCGATCACCTGACGAAAGGCCGCCGGATTCGCCAGCAGTGGCGTGATGTCGCGAAACATGATTCCCGGCTTGGGGAAATTCGGAACGCTGCGAATATGGTCTTTCAGATTCGGTGATGTCATCGCGGAAAGTATCCTTATTGATTGAAGGGAGTTGTCTCGGCGGCGGCGGGGTCTTTCTCAGTGGTGCGCCCTTTCGAAGCGGCGAGTTTTTTGCGGGCGGTTTGCACCTGTGCCTCCATCGTGGGATCGTCCGAGTAGAGATCGATGATCGCTTGCCAGAGTTCTTCGGCTTCGGTGACCTGTTGCTTGTCGGCGAATTTTGCGGCGCGATTAAACGCATCGGCGATGGACCCTAACGCATCCTTTCGATTCGCCAGCAGGGCATCGTGAAAATTTTGCGCCAGTACGCGACCGGCATTGAAGCTCGATCGTGTTTTCGTCAATGCGATCAGCGCCTCCAATTTTCGTTCGGCCCGTGCAATTTCGCCGATTTGATACAGCATCAGAGCCTGACGAAGCTGCCGTCTCCCTTCGGGATCATCTCGGCCCTCCTTGATTCGGACGAATTTGCTGACCGCTGTTTCGATCCGATCGAGTTCTGTCGCGCTCTCATCAGGCGGTGCGTCCGTTGTCACTGAGCCGGAGCGGAATGTCCAAAAGCCGATGACCAGAAACACAAGCAGTGCCATCAACTGCAACCACGTGTTGTTGATTACTCGCCCGACTGGCCCACCATCGTTCTGTTCGTCAAGCACCTTGCGCATGAGGTTGCGCATGATCGTGCCGGGCCCTTGGCTATATCCTCCCAACGCACGTGTTTGATCAGACTTTTCCTCAGCCAGTTGACTCGGCGAAAACGTGCGAGTGACTCCCAAGCCCGGCTCGCTCGAAGATCCTGGTTGTCTTCCACCAGCAGGGATCGTTGGTCCGGAAGGGATGTCTTGACCGAGAGCATTCGGAATCAGGACCGTCGCGGCCAGCGCGTCGTTGACCGGAATCGCGTGATCGCCAGCAGTGGTCGGTTCATTGAAGGAAGCCGCTTCAAACTCTGCCGCGGCACTGGCTTTCTCAGCCGATTGCCAGGCGAATCGCTTTTGAACTTCGATCAGCCGCAGCGATAACACATAAGAATCCGGAAACCGCTTGTCGGGATCCTTTTCGAGGAGCTTGCAGACAATCTCTTCGAGCTGCTTGGGGATGTCTGTCGCGATGAGTCCCGGTCGATCGAACTGCGCGAACTGGTGTTTGTGAATGACGTCCAGTGAGGTCTTGCCGCTGAAGGGCGGGCGGCCGGTGAGCATCACATACATCACGGCACCGAACGAATAGAGATCGCTTTTCTTGGTCGCTCGCTGCCCCTTAGCTTGTTCGGGAGACATGTATTCGACGGTCCCGACGATGCCGCCGGTGATCGTCAACTTCTGCGAAGCGAAGACTTGCGCCACACCAAAATCGGCCAGCTTGAGTGTCCCATCCGGCGACATCATCAAGTTGGACGGTTTGAGATCACGGTGAATGATCCCCGTGTTGTGAGCCGCTTTGAGTGCGCGGCAAAGTTGCAGCGAGATGTCAATCACTTCGGGCCACGGCAACCGCTTATCACGTTTCAACCGAGACGTCAGCGTTTCCCCTTCGACATACTCCATGGAGTAGAAGTACGTGTCCCCTTCATTACCACTTTCATAGAACTCGACGATGTGCGGGCTCTTCAACTTTTCCATCGAGTCGATTTCACGTTTGAATCGTTCGATGAAACCTTCTTCGCGAGCCAATGACGCTGGCAACACTTTGATCGCCGCCACTTGACCGGTCACGTTGTGCGTGCCGAGATAGACTGTCCCCATGCCGCCGGCACCCAGCTTGCGATCAATGATCCACGGGCCGATTAGCTTTTGATCCATGAAGAACTCGTCTGGCGAAATGCGAGTGAGCTGAGAGAGAAAAAATTCGCAAAACGCTCACGACGGAGCCGTTTGAGTCTGCGGGCGTGGAGCGTATTCTGATCGCCGTATTGAAGCAACGTGCGGTCTACCGACGTGAATTCAAACTAACCCGAAGCGTCAGCGAGGGCGACGAGTCAAGACGCACTTTGCGCGCGAGCCGGGGTCAGGCACCGCAAAATTCAAAAATGGCGGAACAGAGCGTTGTTGACAAATCAGGCATC
>JANNDA010000128.1:0-2890 GCA_031387195.1 Planctomyces sp.
AACTCCACCGCCACTTACGGCGACACCTTGGGATTGTTCCGAGCCATCTTCGACATCCTTGTCTGGAGGACCACATGACAATTTCCACCAACAACCCATAACACACAACCAACCCGCGCGCGAACACTGTTCCGCACTCCCGCCCTCGCTGACGCTTCGGGTGACATGTCAGCATGGGCCGCGAGGGGTATAAAGTTCGGGACAACAATCTCAAGACGTCCGCGAAACCACTTTGCAATCACCGGAGTGAACGATGCCGACAATCTGCCGATTCCTTTTACTGCTGACGCTTCTTGAGAATCAGCACGTTTTTGCTGCAGACTGGCCCGCGTTGCCGGAGCGAAACGGGGCCGTCGAGATTCCGGCGCAGGAGTGGCCGCTGCGGCCGGGGCCGCGCAAGGTGCGAGTGCTCGTCCATTATGCGGGGACTCGGCTGTCGAACGTCAATGAGCGAACGGGGCTGATGCTCACGTTGCACAACTGGGGCGGCTCCGATTGCGACGGTACGGCGAATCCGCAGCATCTCGCCGAAAAGCTCAACGTCGTCGCGCTGTGCGTGAACTATTTGCAGAGCGGCCCGAAGGACTCGATCGAGGGGCCGGAGCCGTATGACTACGGCTACTTGCAAGCGCTCGACGCACTGCGAGCGATGTGGTGGTTGGAGCAGGGGCTGACGGATCGCGGCGTGAAGTTCGCGCGCGGCCGAATGTTTACTACGGGCGGTTCCGGCGGCGGCAATGTTTCGCTGATGTGCAACAAGCTGGCTCCGCACACGTTCGCGTGTGTCATCGACATGTGCGGCATGAAGAAGTTGTCGGACGACATCGCGTTCAACCTTCCGGGCGGAGTCAATCTGGATGCTCGCTACCGCCGCGATCCCCAGCATCCGAATTACCTCACGCAGGACGATCAGGAGCTGCGGTTCGTCGGCAATCCGGATCATCTCGCGGCGATTAAACCTGCTGCGAAGTTGCTCGTCGTGCATGGGGTCGATGACTCGACGTATCCCGACGCCGTTGAAATGGTCAATTGGATGCGACGAGCCAAACTGGATGTCGAACCGCACTTCATCACCAAGGACCGAGTTGACGGAAAAATCTTCACGACAACGGGACATGCTCTGGGAGACCGCTTGGCGATCGTCCTGCAACTTGGAGCGAAGTACCTGTCTCACAGCGATCCCGATCACCGCGAACGAACTGGAGCCAGCGACTTCGAGCGGCGTGAGACGATCCGCTACCACACCGCGAACGGAGCGTTCGAGATTGATTACTCGAACGGCTTTCCGATTGGTCGCTTCGTCGCGAGACCGCCGACTCCGAAGTATCCGAATCATCAAGACCTGTCCTTCGTGCTCGACGACGCTGGAGCGAAGCAGCCGATTAAGACTCCGGCTGACTGGACCAAACGGCGCGAGCACGTCCTGCGCGACTTCCCACGTGCAACCGGCCCACTTCCCAGCCCGACTCGACGAGTGCCGTTGGATGTGAAGCTGCTGGAAGAAGTCCAAGTTGGCTCACTGACACGCCGCAAGCTGAGCTTTCAATCCGATCCCGATGACCGCGTGACGGCGTATTTGTTTCTGCCTGTCGCTCAGACGTCTCGCCTGAGTCCGACCGGCAAAGCAAATACAGAAAAAACAAACTCAGGCGAGCCGCCTGAGCGACGACGGCCTGCCGTGCTGTGCCTGCATCAAACGACCAACGTCGGCAAAGACGAACCGGCCGGCGTGCGCGGCGATCCGAGTTTGAAATACGCCCTCGAACTGGCCGAGCGTGGATTCATCACGCTGGCTCCGGACTATCCCAGCCTCGGCGAGCACCCTTATGACTTCGATCCGAAGCACGGCTACTCCAGCGGCACGATGAAGGCCATCTGGGACAACATTCGCGCGATCGACTTGTTGGAGACGATTCCGGAAGTGGATGCCGATCGCATCGGTGTCATCGGTCACTCGCTGGGTGCCCACAACGCCATCGTCACCGCTGTCTTCGAGCCGCGTCTGAAGGCGATCGTCTCAAGCTGCGGGTTTTGCTCGTTACTGAAGGACGACATCCCCAGTTGGACCGGCCCGCGCTACATGCCACTGATCGCGAGCGAATTCAAAAACGACGCGAAACTTCTTCCGTTCGATTTTCACGAGCTGATCGCCGCGCTGGCCCCGCGACCATTCTTCGCGTCGGCTGCGACGAAGGACGACGACTTCGACGTGACAGGCGTCAAAGACGTGCTCGATGCCGCGCGGCCGATTTATGCCTTGCATGGAAAGGCCGATGATTTGGTCGGGCACTATCCAGAGGCCGGGCACTCGTTTCCCGAAGAGGCTCGGCGGCGGGCTTATGAGTTCTTGGGTCGTGTGTTGGGACGTTGAGGCGAACGACAATCCTGGAGGGCTCCGTCGAGCCGGAGCACACCAGGACATGCGGGTTACTTCGCTTCAGGCTTCAAGCTCGCGATCCACTCGCGGAACAGTTCGACCGCCTCGTGATCGACGAGCGATGTCCCCAACTGCGGCATCTGTCCGCTGCTGGGGCCTCGGCGGCTGAGGCGAGTCAACAGTGTTGAACGCTCTGGATGGCCAGGGGCGACGATGCGCGGATCGGTCAGATCGAACTTGTGGTGCAACGGCTGCTCATCCACGAACTTTGTTTTCGCTAGCGGCGTGAAGAATTCAAGCTGTATCTGAGCGTTGCCGCCCCCCGCATCGACATGACAGATCGCGCAGTTGGCGTGCAGGTACGAGCGAGCTCGCACCGTGAGATCAGCTTTGCAGTCGTAGGGATCGACCAACTTTGGGAACGACACGGGCGACATCGCCAGCATCTCGGTCTTGGGATATCCCCGTTGGCCGCGAGTCGCCGTGCGTTGTTTGACCGCCGCGTCGAGTTCC
>JANNDA010001235.1:0-2056 GCA_031387195.1 Planctomyces sp.
GAAATTCGCACACCCGACCTCTCGTTCGTTCATGTTCATGTTGGCTCTCCCATCAAGCGTGTGAGCGTGGCGTCGCGTTGGCCCTCGGAGAGGAACAGTTGGCGGCGTTGGCGGTCGTGAGTTTGTTCGGCGTGAGCTTGCACTCGACGCAACGGTTTCGTGAGGTCACTGGTGATCTCGCCGGAGCGGTTCGTCAGGCGTTGCATCTCGGAGCGCAGCCAGTTGCCGTGTTGGACAAGCAGGTCGTCATCGGCCGAGACGAAGAATTGAGCCGAGCCGGGATCGCCTTGCCGAGCGGCTCGGCCGATGAGTTGGCGATCGACGCGGTTGCTGTCGTGTTGCTCGGTGGCGATGACGTGCAGGCCGCCGGCGGCGAGCGCGGTCGCGTCGAGTTTGATGTCGGTGCCGCGTCCGGCCATGTTGGTGGCGATGGTGATGGCTCCGGTCTGTCCGGCTTGAGCAATGATGGCTGCCTCGTCTTCGGTCTGCACGCCGTTGAGTAATCGAAACGGAAGTCGCGCGTCGGTCAGTGTGGCGGCGATCCGCTCGCTGGCGCTGATCGAACGCGTGCCGATCAACACCGGCCTCCCCTGCAAATGTAGGTCACGAACAGCGAGCGCGACGGCGTCCCATTTCGCGTCGGACGACACGAAGAACCTCGGCGGCAGCAGTTGGCGGCGGCTGAGGCGATGCGTCGGGATCGGCGAAACGCTCAGGCGGTAGACGTCGCGGAACTCGGTTTCACTGCCGGTCGCCGTGCCGGTCAGGCCGCAGAGCCGGTCGTACAGTCTTGAAAACCGTTGCCGAGTGACGCGAGCCAGCGAGGATTTTTCGCTCGTGATCGGCACGCCTTCGCGAGCTTCGATGGCTTGATGCAGGCCGTCCCGCCACGTCCGCTCCTCGAACAGGCGGCCGGTCGAGGCATCGACGATCACCACCTTCTGTTCTTTGATGACGAAGTGGACATCACGCCGGAAGAAGTGTTTTGCTCGCAGAGCTTGCTCGACGTAATTGGTCCACGGACGGAGCAGGCACTTGAGCGGCAGTTGGTCGGCGTTCTCCCACGTTCGCGAGTGACCTTGTACCGTCAGTCGGATGGAGCCTGACGCGCGGTTGATGACAACGTCTTCCGGTTCGGTCAGTCGATCGGCGAGCTGTCGCGCGGCGAGGTGTGCGGCGGCGTCCTCGGCCGGGCGGTCGGAGTCCATCGACAGCAACAGCGGCGAGCAGGCGTCGTCGAGCAGCACGTTGTCGATCTCATCGACGATCGAGGCGGCCAGCGGTCGTTGCAGCGTGCTTCTGCTTGTTGTTGCGCCGCCGCGCAGTAGTCGCAGGAACTCGGTGCCGAGTGGCCGCTCGGCGAGTTGCCGCAGTGTGACTTGATCGCGGAGGTAGTCGAAACCGAACTCGCAACCGGCGGCGAACGTGACATCGCACGAGTACGCCGCTTGCTTCTCGTCCGAGCTGGCGTCCGATTCGATGAGTCCGACGGTCGCGCCGAGCGACTCGTACAACGGCTTGAGCATTTCGCAATCGCGTTTGGCGAGGTAGGCGTTGGACGTGGCGAGATGCACTCCGCGACCGGCCAGCGAATACAGAAACGTCGGTAGCACGGCGGCGTAGGTTTTGCCTTCGCCGGTTTTCATCTCGGCGACCGATTCGCTGGTGAGCACAAGTCCGGCTTGCAGTTGCACGTCGTAGAACTCGATGCCGAGCGTCCGCTTCGCCGCCTCAGCGACGAGCGAGAAAGCGGTGGCTCGCGTGTCAGCATTGAAATCGAATTCTCTGGAGTTGTGCAGGGTCGCTCGCAGATCGTCGGCGCGGTCGCTGAGTTCGCGCGGCGTGATTTGTGTGAGTTGCGAAGCGCGGCGTCGGATGTCTGAGACAAGTGTCTGCGGATCGCTCTTCTCGCGTGCGGTCTGCTGTCGCGCACGAGCGGCGGAACCCGGCGGGATAAGGAGGGAAGGCATTTGGTGGTCTTCGATTACCATTCAAGTCGCCCCCGTGGGCAACGCCGTTAAAGATATTGATACGGGAAATACAAGCCCGACGCGCC
>JANNDA010001280.1:0-6087 GCA_031387195.1 Planctomyces sp.
GGGCGTGGTGGCTCTTGTTTGCGGCGTGGTGTTGTTGATGAGTTTGGAACGCTTGGAATCGTTCGCCGAGTTTTGGGGCGGTATCGGTCGTTACATCCTGATTGCCATTGCCGCCTATCTGATTCTTTGGGGGATCAAGCAATCGCTCACGGCGATGCGTCCCCAATGGGCGGTTTCCCGGATGCCGCGATGGAACCGTCACCGGATGGCGGCGACCGGCGAAGGAATTATTTACATCGTCATCATGAGCGTGATGTTTATCGGATCGGTCATCGGTAAGAACAACATGCTGATGTTGGTGTTTGCGATGATGATTGGTCCGTGGGTGATCAATGGTTGGATCGCGTTCACGATGTTGAAACAGGCGCGAGCCCAGCGATTTTTGCCGCGCTGTGCGATGGCGGGAGAATTGGTCACGGTCGAAATCGAGGTTGAAAATCGGAAGTGGTTGCTGACATCGTGGTTGTTGGCAGCTCATGACGAGGTCCAGCACTCGCGTGATGGATTTCAGGCGTCGGTCTTGTTCGTGCGAGTTCCTGCGCGGCAGAAACGCCGGGGACATTATTCGGTAAGGTTCAGTCAACGGGGCGTTTACTCGTTCGGGCCGATTGAATTATCGACGCACTTTCCGTTGGGGTTAGTGCAACGCGGTCTGGTCTGCGGCGAGTTTGCCGAGCTGATTGTGCATCCTCGAGTCGGTCGATTGACGTCGCGCTGGCGACACGATTTGTGGCACGCAACGGAAATGACCGAGCGGCGCATGACGCGAGCTGGGTTGTTCGACGATGAGTTTCACCGCATCCGCGAGTTTCGCCCCGGAGATAATCCGCGGGCCATTCATTGGCGGACGACCGCACGCAGTGGCGAACTGATGGTTCGAGAGTATCACCAGTCACGAGATCAGGATCTGGTTTTGCTCGTCGAACTTTGGCAACCGGCTCATCCGACGTCGGTGGACTTGGACCGAGTGGAATTGGCGGTCAGCTTTGCGGCGACAATTGCCTATGACCATTTGCGTCAGTCACGAGATGCTCGGTTGAAAGTGGCCGTGTGTGGATCTGAAATTTTTCGGTGTGATCAGCACAGCGGAGGTGAAGCGTTGCTCGATCAATTGGCACAGGCCGTAGCAGGGCCGGGTGCGGATGTCCGACCGTTGGTTGAAGAAGTCGATCGACAACGATCGGAGGGGACTCGATTGGTGGTCGTCTCGACGCGCTCAAGCCAGGAACTGAGAACTCGGTTGGGCGATCTGGCCACTCAGTCGAACAACCTCTGTTTGTCGGCTGAAGTGTCCGAGTTGGCACCGTTCTTCGTGCTGGAGAATGACGCATGACAACAGTGCTGCAATGCAGTTTGTACGGCTTGGTGGTGTTGGCGAGCGTGATGCTGGCATTCGCGGAAGGAGCGACATTTCCCGATGCTGTCACGATCCCGTTGGCCATCTTGGCTCTGTTCGTGACGGATCGCTGGAAGCTGTTTGGCTTATCAACTCGCTGGGCGAACTGCTTGGGATTGTTCGCGTTTGGCCTCGCGATCTGGGAAATTAGCAGTGGAGACATTGAATCGCGTCTGCTGTCATTCGCTCACTTGCTGGTGTACCTGACGTGGATCTTGCTGTTCATGGAGAAGTCGCCGCGGATGTATTGGACGATGTGTGCGATGGCGTTGCTGCACGTTGCCCTCGGAGCGGTCCTCACTTCGTCCGGTTTTTTTGGGGCTCTGTTGGCGCTCTTTTTAGTCGGCGAGATTTGGACGTTGACGGTCTTCACTCTGCATCGCGCGCGGCAAAAGTATTCACAAGCGAATTCTTCGACGACAGATACCGAGGGGGAAATCGCGATCGCGCTGGTTGGCAGAGCGGTGCCGGTGGATGGGTTCGTTTGGAATCGTCGGAGCCGCCCGGTGAGTTCGATTCAACTCGATCCGAATTTGCGTTGGATCAGTTGGCCGTTTGTTTCGGGCGTCGGCGTGACCGTGTTGCTGTCGGCGATCTTGGGTTGTTTGTTTTTTCTCTTCACACCCCGGATTTGGGTCGGCAACTTTTCGGCATTTGGTGATGAGGCCGATACGGCACTGCAAGCGTTGAAAACCGGGTTTTCCGAGGAAGTTCGTCTCGGAGACATCGGCCAGATTTTGGAGAGCACGGTTCCGGTGCTGGAGATGCGGCTGGTTGATCACGCGACAGGGCAGCCGATTTCCGCCGCGGCTTACGCACAACAATTGGGGCTGGATGAGCCACTATTTCGCGGAGCGGTGCTGGGAGAATACGCGAACGGGAAATGGCGTGGAACGACTTCAAAACAAGACACGGTACGTGCCACGTCGCCGACCGCACCGTTTCCGGAAGTCATCCGGCAGGAAATTTTGTTGGATCCGACCGATTCCGACATCTTGTTCGCGATGCCGCCGTTTCTGGCATGTCGGTTGGAAAGCAAGCAGGCTCAAGTCTTGGAGCGTCGGCTGACTTCGGTGTTGTATCGAGATAGTTCGGTGTCGAATCGAGAGTCGGTGAAGTATGTCGTGTATTCCGAAAAGCCACCGCCAGGCGGCGTTCGATTGAACGCTCGCGGAACGTTGGGGAGTTGGATGTATCGCAGCGAGCGGGACTATTACTGCGCGATGCCAGACACGGGGCTCGAACGGTTGCAAGCATTCGCAAAAGAGATTGCTCAAACGGGAAACAATCCGGACGTGACTCCGTTGGAGATCGCTCGCCGCATGGAAAGCCGGTTGAGGAACTCCGGCGAGTTTGGATACACACTGGACCTGTCGGTCCAGGATTCGGCGATCGATGCCGTGGAAGACTTTCTCTTCAATCGCAAGCAGGGACACTGCGAATACTTTGCCTCGGCACTCGTGCTGATGCTGCGCTCGGTCGATATCCCGGCTCGCATGGTGAGCGGGTTTAAGGGAGGCGATCTCAACGAGAGTACCGGGTACTTTGTCGTGCAACAGCGACATGCTCACGTTTGGGTCGAAGCCTATCTGGACCGACAGTGGGTGATCCTGGATGGGACGCCCGCGTCACGCGAGGAAAGCGTGAATTCGCTCGCACCGAAAGACACTTTGGCGCGGAACATCGTGCGGTTTTTCTCAGAAGTCTGGTCGCATCATGTGCTCGGCATGAGCATGACCGAACAAGACACGAACGTGTATACGCCGCTCAAGGAAATGGCGACGAGATTGTTGGAATCCGTTGATGACGAAATCGAAGAGCTGAAGGAGGGTGGTTTCAGTATTTCCCAGATGTTGGCGTCGCCGCTTTTAGGTTCATTGATCGCAGCGGTGAGCTGCGGACTTTTGGCTTGGCTGTGGTTTCGCCAGCGATCGCACACGCCGAAACCGCCTGCCTGGGGTGTTTGGAATCAGGTGCGCAAACTTCTCGGTTGGATTTTCCCGCACGAGTCGATCGCTCGTGCGGGAAATGATTGGCGGTCTCGGCTTTCACAAATCTGGGCGTCGTTGATGAAGCGACTGCGCGGCGAAGCAACTCCGCAACGTCTGCGTGTGGAGTTCTACGAACGCTTTCTGCGGATGCTGAGGTCAGCCGGTTTGGAACCGTTACCGTCACAAACCGCTCACGAATTTATCACCGGTTTGCAGCCACGCTGGCAGGCGCAGTTTGCCGAAGTCGCAGCCTTGCCGCCAACAATCGTCGCACAGTTTTATCGAGTCCGATTCGGTGGGGAGTCGCTGTCAGTCGATGAACTGCGGCGACTCAATCGGCAGTTGGACCAATGGGAGGAACAGTGGCGACGACGCGATCGGAAGAGTTGACCCCTGATCGTTTACCGGCGGCCGTTGATGAGGCCGCAGCAGTGGTTCGATCGCGCTGGGCGGTCGTTCCGCAAATTGGGATCATTCTGGGCACGGGCTTGGGATCGTTGGCCGATCACATCGCGATCGACGCGACCTGGAAGTTTGGCGATCTGCCACACTTCGCTCGTTCGACCGCTGACGGGCATCGCGGTCGATTGTTGTGCGGCACGTTGGGCGGTGTTCCAGTCATCGCGATGGATGGCCGCTTGCACGCTTATGAAGGTTACTCGCCGCAACAGATCACGTTTCCGGTGCGAGTCATGTCGTCACTGGGCGTACAACTTTTGATCGTCTCGAATGCCAGCGGTGGCCTGAATCCATCGCTGAATTCTGGGGACATCTTGCTGATTGACGATCACGTCAATTTGTTGGGTGCGGAGTTCGCTTGTCTGAATCACGTAGAGCAGGCGGCTCGCCTGCTCGTGCTGTCTGAGGAAGTCACAGGCGAGCCGCCTGTGCTACGACTTGAACTGCAACCTCCAAGACCCAGGAATAACGTTGATGCAACCGGCTATTATTCTCGTCAACTTTTGGAGTTCGCGGAACGAGTGGCGGCACTGGAACAGATCGAATTGCAACGTGGAACCTACATCGCGATGCTCGGCCCGAATTATGAAACGCGAGCCGAATACCGTTGGCTGCGGACACTCGGCGACGTCGTGGGAATGTCGACCGTTCCGGAAGTGATTGTCGCCCGTGCGATCGGTCTGCCGGTGATCGCGTTCTCGATGGTGACGAACGTCTTTCGTCCGGGTGAGGTTCAGCAAACCAGCAGTGAGGAAGTCATCGCGGCGGCATCGAATGCAGAACCAAAACTGCGACGGTTGGTGACTCGCCTCTTGGCCGAATGGAACAACGATCGGACGACACCATGAATCCGACTCAATTGATTGCCCGCAAACGGGACGGCGGAGAACTCACCAGTGAGGAGATTGCGTGGTTGATTGATGGATACGTGAGTGGCCAGATTCCTGAATATCAGATGGCCGCGATGCTGCTCGCGGTTTACGTGCGGGGACTCACGAACGCGGAGACAGCGGCGCTCACCGAGAGCATGTTGCGATCGGGAGTCACGCTCGAATGGCCGGATTCGTCACGGCCTCGCTTGGACAAACATTCGACGGGCGGAATCGGTGACAAGGTCTCGTTACCGCTCGCTCCGTTGCTGGCGTGTTGCGATGTTTGCGTGCCGATGTTGTCCGGGCGAGGACTCGGCCCGACCGGTGGGACACTCGACAAGCTCGAATCGATTTCCGGCTTTCGCACGAATTTGTCTTTGGACGAAATTCGTCGCCAGACGGAAGAAGTCGGTTGCGTCATCACCGGCACGACTCCCGAATTGGTCCCCGCTGATCGCAAACTTTATGCGCTACGCGATGTGACGGCGACGGTCCCGTCGGTTCCGCTGATCACGGCTAGCATCATGAGTAAGAAACTGGCGGAGGGGCTGAATGCGTTGGTGCTCGACGTGAAGTTCGGTTCCGGCGCGTTCATGAAGTCAGTCGAGATTGCTCGTGAACTGGCAACCGGAATGGTTGAGGTTGGTCGGCGCATGGGAGTGGCCACGACTGCGCTGTTGACCGACATGAATCAGCCGCTCGGACGCATGGCTGGCAACGCGGTTGAGGTGGAAGAATCGCTGGACATACTTCGCGGACGTGGTCCGAGCGACTTGCGAGAAATCGTGCTGGCACTGGGTTCCGAAGTCTTAGTCTCGGCTGGTCAAGAGGCTTCGCTCGCCGCCGCACAATCGCGATTGATCCGCGAACTCGATTCGGGGCGTGCCTTGGAACGATTCGCCTTGATGGTGACGGCGCAGGGAGGACGACTGAGCGTTTCGCGACCGATCGCGTCGGCTCACGATCTCTGCTGCGACCGATCCGGCTTCGTCACGGCGATTGATACCGAATCGCTGGGCTGGATCATCATCGACCTCGGTGGCGGTCGGCAGAAACTGACCGACTCGATTGATCACAGCGTGGGACTGGAAATGCTCGTTCGGCTTGGTGATCCGGTTGAACACGGACAACCTTGGGTCCGCGTGTTCGCTCCGCGAGTCAAGTTTGAAGTGGTGGCCTCACGCTTGTCGGCAACGCTCGTGATCAGTGACGATTGCCCGCCGCAGTCACCGTTGATTCTGGAACGGATCGGCGCGTGATTTTGTTTCCGTGAACGGTCAGGGGTCAGGCACCGCAAAATTCAAAAATGGCGGGACTAAGCGTTGTTTGCAAACCTGACATCTTCCCGCCATTTTTGAATTTTGCGGTG
>JANNDA010001309.1:0-3914 GCA_031387195.1 Planctomyces sp.
CGAATAGCGGAGCGGCGCAAGCCGCCCGGTAGTGTCGAGTTTGATCTCGCTTCAACCGGACGGCTCGCGCCGTACCGCTACTAAAGTCAGTGCCATTGGGCAAGCGCCGCCCCGCTCGCCGATTCATTCCCATGCTTCGCGTAATGGCTACAAAAACGGACGCCGGAGCGGCGAAGGTGTATCACTCAATGGCCGAGAGAGGTAGCGAACGAGTCACTGAAAACACGAGTATCAAAAGCAGCGGCATGCGAGCGGACGACAAAGAAACGATTTGCGTCTCATTCATTCCTTTGCCACATTTTTCCTTGCTGTTGCTTGATTCCCTACCCATCACGGTGAGGTCGGTGAACATCGATTATTCGAAGCATCGAGGCAGGCAGCCGCCCACTGGAGTTGCTACAACTTTCCGCGAGCTTACGGCTTCATTTTCACAAGGGATCAAACATGCTTGAGAGATGTCAAAGTATTGCACGTATCGCGGTCATCCTGCTGCTGTTGAACGCAACGGCTCAGGCTCAGGACACGCCGACTGCAATCGTAGGCCAGCGAGTGTATTCGATCGGCCACAGCTTCCACGTCTTCATGCCAGCCATCCTGAGCGACATTGCTCAAGCCGCCGACATCAAAGAGCACAAGCAAATCGGTCTCTCGTCGATCGGCGGCTCGCGAGTCATCCAGCATTGGGAGGTTGCCGACGACAAATTCAAATCGAAGTCGCTGCTCTCCGAAGGCAATGTGGACGTATTGACGATAGCTCCCATTTTTCTGCCGGACGACGGCATCGAGAACTTTTGCAAGCTGGCCCTAGAACACAATCCAAAGATTCGGATCATGATTCAGGAATTCTGGTTACCGAACGATCGGTTCAACCCGGAGAACTTTCGCGTGGCGCATCCGGTCGCTGACCGCAATGCCCGCTCCCTGGCCGAACTGCGCGAACAGCACATGGCCTACTTCGCGAGCATTGACGAGCACGTCAAAATGCTCAACGAGAAGTTCGGCACGAAGGCGATCTACGTCACGCCAGTCGGCCAAGCAGTCCTTGCACTACGAGAGAAAGTTGCGGCCGGCGAAGCTCCAGGAATCAAGCAGCAAACAGATCTCTTCACCGACACCCTCGGCCACGCAACTCCGACCATTCAGACCCTTGCCGCGTATTGCCACTACTCCGTGATCTATCACCGCAGCCCCGTCGGCCTGCCGATGCCTGCAGCATTGGCTCGCGCGAAGACGACAACAGATCCCGCGTTATTGAAGCTGCTGCAAGAATTGGCTTGGCGAGCCGCCACAACGCATCCGCTCAGTGGTGTGAAAGCCGATTGAATTGGCTTGGACTGACATCAGCAGTCACGCAGAGAAATCTGAATAGGCGAGCCGGAGGGCGTTAGCCCCCGGCCAACGCAGCCAACGTCCGAGGTCCAACGCTCTCCGGCTCGCCTGCATCAAGGTATTCTCCGGGGAGGTTTTGCGATGCGACCGACCTTTCCACGGGTGAAGCCGTTGATTAGGTTGCTCCGCCGCATCGGTGACAGTGTCTTGCCTGTGGCTCCCGCCGGTTCTCGTTCCCCGCCTCAAGTTTGTGAGTTGTCATGAGCATATTTTCGCCATCGCCTGCTCCATGGACTCGACGCCGAGCGTTGCAAGTGGGCTCGGCCGGAGTGCTCGGCCTGTCGCTGCCGCAGTGGCTGGCAGTGCAAGCTCAAGCAGCGGCGACTACCACGAAACCCACAGCAAAGAACGTTTTGGTCGTCCTGGAACAAGGCGGCCTTTCGCACATGGATACCTGGGATCCAAAACCCGACGCGATCGCCGAGCATCGCAGTCCCTTCAAGCCGATCGCGACGAACGTCCCCGGAATTCAATTCACTGAGTTGCTCGCCAACACCGCGCGAGTCGCCGACAAGCTGGCGGTCGTCCGCTCCATGCGGCATCCGAAAGCCGGAGCCAACGGACATCCCGACGGAACGCAGTACATGCTGTCCGGCTCGCACCCCAGCAGTCCGATGGAGATGCCGGACATTGGTTGTGTCGCCACAAAGATCCTCGGCAGCGAATGCCGCGATCTGCCCCCTTACATCATGGTCCCCGGCAACGACGAGCAGAACGCGGCGGCGAAAACTGGCTTCATGCCCGCTGCTTCGCGAGTCTTCAAAACCGGCGGCCATGATCTGTCTGATCCGAAATGGAAAGTCGCCGACCTGTTGCCTCGCGGAGAAAACGCCGGGCCGCGATTGAACGGACGCCGCGAAATGTTGGCCTCCATCGATTCACGTTTTGCGGCCGCTCGGAACGTCGATGGCATGGACCGCTTCTACTCGCAGGCGTTCGACACGCTGACCAGTTCGCGAGTTGATGCCGCGTTCAATCTGCAATCCGAATCTGCCGCGACTCGCGAGCTGTACGGCAAAGGTCATCGCGGAGCCTGCTATCTTGTCGGTCGCAAGCTGATTGAATCGGGCGTCCGTTTCGTGACCGTCGATGTCCGCTGGCCGTTCTCCGAGGAACTCCCCGGCGGATTCAACTTGAACTGGGACCATCACGACTTGATCTACACGTCGGGCTCCTGCGGCACGATCCGCAACAAAGCCGGCGGCGAGGGCCGCTACGGCATCGGCCACTGGGTAATGATGGGGAGCACCGACCGAGCCTTCGCCGCGTTGATCCAAGACCTCGACCAACGTGGCCTGCTCGCCGAAACGCTGGTCTGCTTCATCACCGAGTTCGGCCGCACTCCGCGACTCAACCAGTTCGGCGGCCGCGATCATTGGGAGCACGCCTACTCGATCGTCTTCGCCGGAGCCGGCACGCCGGGCGGTCGCGTCATCGGCAAGACCGACCCCGACGGCGGCTACGTGCTCGACTCGCCTCACACACCCGAAGACTACGCCTCAACGATCTACGAAAAGCTCGGCATCGACCGCTCGAAGCCGCTCTACACGTCCGCCAATCGTCCGGTCTACTTCGGCCACGCCGGCGAACCGATTATCGGTGTGATGTGATGATGCCTTGAGAGTCGGTGCGTCATGGCGAGCATCCCGTTAACGAGTTTGCGGCGAGCGTTATCGGTCGTAGCGAGCTTGTTGATTGTCAAAGTCACCGTCGAGGTGATGCTGGGATATGCCAATTACTTTCCACCGAATTTTGGCTCTGATTTCTTGCGTGGTCGGGAACGCTATTTTTTTGGCGCGTACCAATGGGCGTTCTATTCGCATATCGCTTCCGGCCCCGCGGCGATCATCTTGGGAATGGTGCTGCTCAGCGAACCCTTTCGACGGCGGTTTCCGAAGTGGCATCGAAATCTCGGACGATTTCACACCGTCAACGTCCTGTGTGTTGTCGCTCCAAGCGGTCTGTGGATGGCCTATCACGCATCGACCGGGACCATCGCAGCCATCGGGTTTGCCATTCAGGCGGTCTTGACGGGAACGTGCTCCGCCCTTGGTTGGCGAGCGGCGGTGAAGAGGCAGTTTCCCGTCCACCGGCGCTGGATGTGGCGCAGCTTTCTGTTGCTCTGCTCGGCCGTGGTGGTCAGGTTGTTGGGCGGGCTGGGCACCGTGATGGAGGTCCAATCCGTTTGGTTTGATCCACTGGCGTCGTGGTCGAGCTGGCTCGTGCCGCTCACCGCATTTGAAATGAGCGGTCTCAGGATTTGGCGAAGAAGTCGTTTGTTGACTCAGCCCGTGTCGCATCAGCCCTCGCAATAATGCATCCTAGAAATCCGTCAGTTGTTCTTTTCCCGCAATCGAGATCAATGCGCGGCGTAGTTCCGCCGGCAAATCGGCGTTCAGAAATCTGACGGTGCCATCTACGCAGGCGGCATGCACTCCTCCGGAGTGAGCCAGCTTGCTCTTTGGGCCGAGTGCCAAGATCAGTGACTCATCCGCATCCCGTGGAGCCATCCAGGGGACGGCATG
>JANNDA010000142.1:0-5395 GCA_031387195.1 Planctomyces sp.
CCCGCTCGCACGGAAGGGAGCAAGCATCCGCCTTTCGTGATGGATACGTCTCGCATCCTCGCGACGCTCCGAGATTGTAAATTTTTCGTGGGATAGGCTTCCAGCCTGTCATGTTTTCGGGCTGAGATGACAGGCTGGAAGCCTATCCCACGTCAATTCTTCACGGCCTCTCCGCGTCGCGATTCACGACGCGGAGCGTCGTGCCACAATCTTGCGGCGTCACCCACGCTATTCTTTCGCCTTGCCCTTTGATCCGCCGGAGTCCGACGACTTCGCCGCTGAGCTTTCCGATTTGGAACTGCTCGGCTCACTCTTCGCGGAGGACTCGCTCTTGGATGACGATTCCGCCGGAGCTTTGTCCGCCTTCGCGGCATCCGAGTAGGACTTGCTGCGGTAGTCGGTGATGTAGAACCCCGACCCTTTGAAGATCAGGCCGGCACCGGTGCCGATCAAGCGCTTCGCCTTCTTCTTATTGCACGAGGGGCACTTCTTCTCCGGCTCGGCTTTGATCGATTGGAACAGCTCCCACTCGTGATCGCAGGCGGCACATTTGTAGTCGTAAGTCGGCATGATTGATTCCAAAACGTGGGGCACGTTTTCAACGTGCCCGAAAACGAGCACGATGAAATCGTGCTCCACAAAAACCGGGCGTCCGCAGAGAGGCTGTGATCTTTTCGTGGGATAGGCTTCCAGCCTGTCGTGTATTTCCAGAGAAATTGACAGGCTGGAAGCCTATCCCACGTATTTCATCACATCCTCAGAGCGTAATCGCTACGAAGGCGGTGCCACGGAGACGATGACTTTGCTCGGCCGCACGACGCGGTCGTGCATCATGTAGCCTCGTTCGACCTCCATCAATACGGTCATCGGCGGATGCTCGGCGGACGGTGCTTGCGAGATCGCTTGATGCAGATTCGGATCGAACGGCGTTCCCGCTCCGGGGATCGGCACCGCGTTGTAGCGGGCCAGCAATTCTTCAAACTGCTTGAGCGTCATCTCGACCCCCTTCGTCAGTTCTTCGAGCTTGCCTCCTTTGTTCGCCGCTTCGAGCGAACGCCGCATGTTGTCGAGCCCTGGCAGGAGATCGCGGATGATCGGCATCGCTCGATAGCGCGCTTCTTGTTCGGCTTCGCGTTGCTGGCGTTTGCGGATGTTGTCGAACTCCGCCTGCGAGCGAGCCAACGTCTCGAAGAGTTGATCTCGCTCCGCTTGCAGCGCGAGAAAAGCCATGTCGAGCGATTCGCCGATCGGCGCTTCGACTTCGGTATCGGGAGTCGGTGTGAATTCAGGCACGTTCGCCTCGGTATTGGTTGTTTCGTCGGTCATGGTCGTGAGTCTTTGAGACAGTAACAGGAGGAATGAAACGGGGAAAAAATCGTAGCACAGGCGGCTCGCCTGTGCCTTTTCGGCGAACCCACACAGGCGAGCCGCCTGTGCTACGTTGAGATCAACTACTGATTTCTCCGGTGAGCCAGTCTTTGAGTTTGTTGAAGAACGTCGAACGATGTTGGCTGACGTTTTTCTTTTCAATCTCGGCCAGCTTCAACAACACCTCACGTTGTTCTTCGGAGACTTTCTTGGGGACTTCGATGTGAACCTCAACGAGCAAGTCGCCCGGTCGGCCACCGCGTGGGTCGGGCATGCCGCCCCCGCGAATACGAAAGACCTCGCCTGACTGCGTGCCGGATGGGATGTTTTGCATCTGCTTGCCGTCGAGCGTCGGGACTTCGACCTCCGCACCGAGCACCGCTTGCGAGTATGTGATCGGCACGTGGCAGATCAAGTTCTGCTCGTCGCGTTCAAACAGATGATGTTCTTTGACATGAATCTCGACATACAAATCGCCGCGCGGGCCGCCGTTGAGTCCCGGTTCCCCTTCGCCGCGCAGGCAGAGTTGCATGCCGTTATCGAGGCCGGGCGGAACGCGAACTTCCAGCCGCACCTTCTCGGTGTTGCGCCCGTTACCGCCGCAGTCGCCGCACTTGTCGCGGACGATCTTCCCTTCACCACGGCAAGCGGGGCAGGTCGTTTGAACGCGGAAGAATCCTTGCGACTGCACAACCTGGCCGTGCCCTTTGCAGTAGTCGCACGTCGCCGCCGATGATCCGGCCTTCGCCCCGGAGCCGTTGCAAGTCCCGCAAAGTTCGCGGCGTTTGATCTCGACCGGCTGGGTGCAACCCTTCGCCGCTTCGAGCAGGTCGATGGTCAGCTCCGTCTTGAGGCTGTCCCCTTGAGTCGCTCGCTTCCCACCGCCGCCACGCCGCCGCCCCCCGCCGCCGAAGCCGAACCCTTCGAAGAGATCGCCGAACATCTCGAAGATATCGCCGACGTCTTGGAAGCCGCCCCCCGCGTGCCCGCGTCCCGAAACACCTTCGTGCCCGAAGCGGTCATAACGCGATCGCTTATCAGAATCGCTGAGCACCTCAAACGCCTCAGCCGCTTCCTTAAAGCGGTCAATCGCCGTTGGGTCGCCCGGATTGCGATCCGGGTGATTCGCCAAAGCCAGCTTCTTGTAAGCCTTTTTGATTTCATCATCAGCGGCGGCTTTCGTCACCGTCAGCACTTCGTAGTAACAGCGTTTGGATGCCATTGTGGCCATATTTGTTTGAGTATGAAGAATTCCGAATATCGAAATCGGAAAGGGTCTGTTAGGCGAGTTTACTGACGTGTTCGTAGTTCAACAATTTCTCATCAGCGGTGAGTAGCGGGAGGCCAAGCACACCTGAGGTTGCGGCGATGATTTCATCACCGGGGTCGCTACGGAAACCGCCGGGCAGGCGAGTTGCTTCAAGAAGAATGTTCAAAGTGAGTGGCAACAGTTGAATTCCGGGATAAGCCATCGCGATCACCAGCCATTCATCAATGGGCTGAGCCAAACCGAGCTTTCCAAGGCTGTGTTTCTTGGCGATCTCCCAAGCCGAAATCTCGCTGACACCCAAGCCATCGGAGATGTGAGTTTCGATCAACTCACGATCACGTGGCTTTAGTCTTGGCGAGTTGATGACCCACCACAGCCACATTTGTGTGTCCAAGAGGATCACTGATTCGCCTCCCATTCCTCTGCGGGAACCGCAGGTCCGAACGGATCATCGTCCCACAAAACGGAACCTTCGAGCGGAAACTTCTGCGACCGTGGTTGTGCCGTTGCCTCTTCCGTGGGCGTCACATCGGAAACCACGATCTCGACGTCTCGACCAACGAACGGTCGCAATTGAGGCAGCGTGAGTGTCTCGGAATTCAATCGCTGGCGAACTCGAATGGCTTGCATGGCAATGTCTCCTCTGCGATTCGGGGTCAGGTCTTCCGAAGATCGCGTTTCAGTTGATGAGATGTTTCTGGCGGAATTCGATGTCAAAATCTTTCCACGGAGTGCCGTGATCTCCCGCGTCCATTTCGTCCAGAGTTTGCTGGATCGCCGCGCAATCGTCCTCTTCGTTAACGGTCAACAGCGATTGCCATTCATCAAAGGCGTCTGCCGTCGATTGGTCGGTGACGATCAACCGCACGCGAGTGTCGGGCTTGAGCTCAACAGCTTTCGTGGGACGAAAGACCTTCCCATCGAAGGTGGCTTCCAACGTTTGGCTCATGACTTCAACTCCTCAAAACAGGCACTTGAACCACAGGATAATCGCAATCATCGCCCACTCGAGGGCCTCCCGGCTTGGCCGTCAATTTTTGCCGGCTATAGCCGAAAGGTCATGATTCCGTCTCATAGGGTTCCGGCAGACCGATCCGACTATACGAATCGGCGAAGTGTTTGTTGAGATGCTCACGGTACAGCGATTCGACGCGAGCGACTCGCTTGCCTGACTGGCACAGTGCCGTCAGCAGGTCGAGCCGAACCGTGTGTAATTGGCGGAAGTCCACGATCATTTCTCGCAAGCCAAGTTCGTCACTTTTCGGCAGGAAGTACCAGCCGAAGACTCGGCCAGCACGAATTGGGCCACGGACATCGGCCGCTTTCACTCCGCCAGACGTGACGAGCGATTCGGCGTCGAGCACGACGGAGACGATCGCATGAGAAACTTTTTGGTTGGCGAGGTCGCAAGTCTGAGTCAACACGACGACTCGCGCGGCGGATTGTTCGGCTGTCACGGATTCCGGTTTGACGGAGTCGAACTCGGCAATCCCGAACAACGGGCAACCGTCGATGATGTCTCCTTGATCGACAGCGGCCTCTGGTAGCGGTTGTCGATAGATCATACGACGTCCTCTTCCGTGGGGATGTGTGGAATGTCAAACGGCAATTGTTCGACGAGTCTTGGAGTGACCCGGCCAATCACCGGCGGCCTTGGCAATTCACACCAAGCGTCCAACATCACATCGCTGGCAAGACCTTTCGCGTAGTCACTCATGCCCGCTTCCGCCAAGGACCGGTCGTCTTCGGCGGCGTCTCGATACAAAGCCTGCCACTCTTGCGGGCTGGATTGTGGGGACTGTTGCCTCGCTTGAGCGCGAATTTTCAGCAGCGACAAATACTGCGCGACCTGGCCCAACTCCGCTTCATCGAGAGTCGCGAGATCACGAACGATCGTTTGTTGGAGTGTCATGTCAGTGTTCCTCGCAGGAAAGTTGTTTGGCGCGATCCGTGGTCAGGTCTTCCAAATATTTTGGGCCATTTAACAATCAATCAGCCCCTGATCGATCAGAATGTCTGCGTGGCCCAAGGCCATGAATCGTGACTCGGCGGCTCCGTCACGTGCGTGTTTCAGCGCACCCGCAGAAAGCGGTGCTTGAACCTGAAGCTGCCCCCGTGCGCGAAACTCTTCAAGTTGTTGGTCGGGAACAACCTTCGCGTGCGAGTATTTGATAAAGCTCTTTTGCCGAACGAACGGATGATCTCCAACATTCAGCACGCAGGCGGGATCATCGTCCTTGCCCCAAGTGGTCAGGCTGACAATGAGGACTTGGTTGGCGTCCAACGCGGGATCGGACAACACCATCCAGAGGTGCGAGTCGTAGAGTTTTCCAACCTGTTGAATGAAGAAAGTGTCGCCCGCGTTCATGATGCCTCCGCGAAGAAGTTGTCAAAGACTTCTTCCACGGCGACCTCGGCGGCGATCGCAGCGGTGTCGCCGCGTCCGACCGCATGCAGGATGTCTTCGGCCGTAATGAGCCGGCTTGTGTTTTCCACATAGTGGGATTTCCACTCCGGCGTGTTGTGCAACAGATTCACCAAGTCCCATTGGCTGTCGTTTTCATGCCGCCTGGCAATCTTCTGAAGCGTTTCAATTTCGTGTCGCGATAAGGCGGACACGTCGGGATCGGCCTGCAAGCGGAGACTGTAGCGCGAACGAACAAAAAACCGGTCCCATTCGGGCATCCGAGTGTGCTGTCCCTTGATCAGGTCGTAGGTCTCGCTCAGCACTTGCCCATGATCCATTGCCACAACGCG
>JANNDA010000143.1:0-6680 GCA_031387195.1 Planctomyces sp.
GATTGCTCTCGTTTGGCACCACCTACAGATTTTTTTCCCGGTTCAGGATTCCGTTTTTCAGCCAACGGCCCTTTCGGTGCGTCGTTTTGAGCACCTCGTAATGCGGCGATATTTAAGCCGTAACCAATTGAAATCAAGGCAATTGCGGCCAAAGTCAAGCTGGGAAGACTTTTCATGTTGTTCCGAACGTAACGGATTTGCCAAAGATTCGGGGCGGTATGAACCGAAATTAACTCCTACACACCGAACGAGTTTTTGCTCGTTGGGCCGACTCGCGGTGAGTCGGATCGGTCGGAGTTCGCGAGACGGTGGCTGGCCAAGTTGGCTGCCTAAACCGGATCGCGGAAAGCGGCGGAATACTAGTTCCAGCTTGTCAGCAGGGCGACCCCAGTCGGGGCAGAGTGACCGTCTCGGTCGAAGGGACTCGCGATGAGATTTTACTTTCTGTCACTTGGAACGTTGGTAGTCGTCTGCTTCGGCTGCCATCTCGACGGGCAAGGGCTCATCGACAAAGGGGAGTACGTTGCTCCGCCTGCGGAAAGAATGGCTCGACCCGGTCCGATGGTTGATGGCCCTGGGCCCGGCGTGATGCCGATGATGGGACCGCCGATGGCTCGCAGCTTCCAATCAACGACGACGCAGGTGCGATTTGTCGGCCCGATTGGGATGAAGGTCGGTTGGAAAATTGGTCCTGGCTATGCCGAGAACCAGTTGGTCTCACCGGCTCGCTGGGAATTCATGCAAGCCGCGACATACCGCTTGAAGCTGGCTTCGATCACCGGCCGAGAAGGGCTGACGCTGTATCCGACCTTGCAGGTCTATCCGGCTCACCCGACGACCGATGCGTACCTCGGCCACAACAGCGTGCCGATCGAGCTGACGGATGAAGATCTCGATCAGATCGAAAGCAATAACTTCGTGACGAAGGTGATCTACCTGCCGGATGCGAAGTTCCAAGAGCTGGCGATCGCCGGAGTCGAGACTCTGTCTTCGACGCGACTTGATCCGGGTGTTGATCCCGTCTCCGAAGCCGATCGTCGTGGCACAATCATGGTGGTGCTGCGAGTCGGCAACAAGAACCTTGAACAACAAGCGGTCGGCGGCGAAGCCATGATCGAAACGGAAGACGGTCTGCGACAAGTCAGCTACAGCTACAACGCTGATGGTGAAAAGGGTGAGATTGTCCCGCCGGTCCCTGTCGAAGAAATGGACGGAATCTTTGCGGGAGTTCCCAGCCCAATGATCGTCAACGGCCTCGGTCGTGGCCCGATGGGACCAATGGGTCCGGTCGCTGGAATGAATGGCACTCCGACATGGGGAATGCCCATGACGGCCACACCGATCGGATTGCCCGGACCTCCGCACTTGCCCTTCGGCTCACCAGCCGGACTCAAGTCGCACACGGTTCGCAACCTGACCAAGCAAGAACTTCCGAAGCCGGTTGATCACATGCTGATGGATGTGAAACACGATCCGGGCATCCGCCTGCCGAAGCCGGTCAAGCATATTGAGTACAGCGAGAAGCACCCGATCTACGGTCCTGGTGAGCTGTCTCAGCCGAACTGGAACGTGAATCGGTAGTCGATTCTGTTGGACTGAATAGGCTGCGAATTGCTTATGGGAATAATGGGAGTCATGGGAGTTATGACCAGCGAATCGTCTGAAAATCATAATTCTCATACTTCCCATTAGTCCCCTCGCCTGATTTCCAACCTCCCTCACCTCTCATCCTCGCGGCCCGTGCTTATGAGCCCGCACATTCTTCCCGAACTGATTTGCCTCCGACGCCTCGGCTTGTTGGCCGATTTGTGGGACGCGCTCCGCCGACTTCGTCTGGTCGGAATGTTGATGAGTGTGACGCTGGTCTGCGGTCTGTTGTCTGACGCCGTTCAAGCACAGGGAGTTTCGGGCTCGGAACCGTATCCTCTGTTGGATCATCGAGCCTCACCTGGGACATGGGGTGAATGGGTTCGCGCGGCGGGCCGAGTCAACGGCATCGAGTTTCAGCCGATCCGCGTGGAATTGCCGTCAACAGGCCGCGTCACGTGGTTCGCTGGGTCTCGCGACGAGGCGAAAGAAGCGGCTCAAGTTCGCTTGGCTGTCAGCCAGTCCTACCGCCTGCGGCTCAGCGACATGCCAGAGTTTCCGGGGATCGAACTTTTTCCATCCGTCGAGGTGCTGGACCGACTGCATCCGCCGTCGGGGCAGTCCGACGCATTCCCGCTGCCGATCGCCTTCAACATTGAAGAGATCGAAGCGGCAGTCGAAGGTCGCATGGTCACGAAGGTGATCTACCTCGAACAGCCGCAACTCGCATTGCCGTTTGAGCTGACTTCAGACACCGCCGTCCGCACGGTCAATGCGCGACTCAATCTCATTCACGAAGCTGACAAGGCGGGCCGACCGCTGGCGTTGATTCGCATCGGTGGTCGCCTGCCGGCACCTCACGAGACGCAGGGGCCGTTCTTTGGCAGCGGCGCGCCGATCCTCACCAGTTCCGCTCGCAAGCCTGCGAATGTCACAACGGCCAATGTTTCGGAAGCGACCACGTTCACCGAAGCTGAGCCACGAGTGCAACTGGCCTCTCATGCGGACGCACAGGAAGCCAACTCGCCCAAGACAATGATGAAACCGGCAGCCGTAAATCCGAAGCTCGTGAAACTCTTTCCCGACGAATACCTCTTCGATGGCGGCGACCGCGGCTATCCGGTCCATTACGACCGAGAAGTGATGCACGGCGTCGATACCGAAGACACGATCGCCGAATACCACGACGACCAGGGCAATCGCCGCGTGAAGGCATCGAATCGAGTGGCGATCTACGCACCGCGATTTGCCGCCGTGCGATCGGTCAACGGTGTGCGAGAAGACTTCAACGTGCAGCGAGTCACTAATAATTTCGATCAAGTTCAGGGAGCCGGTTTACGTTCGCGAGTCGGCGGCAAAACACACTTGCAGCGTGACCGACTTCAGGGCGTGCGGATGCGATCGCGAGCGGGCGGTTTGCTTGGCAAGGCGACTCGCAGTGATGTCTCTGCGACAAGAACAGCGGCTCAACAAACGAAGTTGCTGAATCTGTTTGAGGACGTGCAGTTCCTGCGAGACGGTGAGTACCGGCAATCTGAGATCGCTCAGTTGAACGGCGGACTCACGGCGGCAGGGACTTGGACCCGTGAACTGAACCCGGTCATCATGGCCAACCTGTCGTCCGCTCAAGAAGTTTACGCGATGTTCAAAGTCGCCGAACTGACTGGTGTTGATGAGAGCCACAGAAAACCGGGGCAATTGCGGATCGTCAAGTTGGCCGACAAGGACTCGGCCAAGCCAGGCGACGTGATCACCTTCACGATTCGCTTCGACAACCTCGGCGATCGCGAATTGCGACACGTCCGCATCATCGACAACCTGACGCCGCGACTCGAATACATCGACGACTCGGCCACGTCCGATCAACCCGGTTCCACCAACGTCGATGACAACGGCGAAGGGAGCCAAGTCCTCCGCTTCGAGTTAGACAACCCGCTCAAAGGACACACGGGAGGCGTCATCAGCTTTCAAGTCAGACTGCGTTGAGAAGCCATGCGGCATCGCGAGGGAGGGAGAGAGAACCGGAGTCCTCCGGTCCCAGTCTTGTGACCACCGCATTGAAAAGCCCGCCGAACTTCGGCGGGCTTTTTTTTGACACCATTGGTCGTTGGTTATTGGTCGTTGATCATTGGTCATTTGGCTTGGCGGATGACCGATGACCAATAACCAACGATCAATCTCTGCCTACCTGAAGCCCGACAAACCTGCTGTGCTGCGCCACGCTCTTTTTCAAGCAAGTTCCTTCATAACCGCCCTCGCGGCGGCGATCGTCGTGTCGATGTCCGCGTCCGTGTGAGCCGCCGAGACAAAGTTGGCTTCAAACTGGCTGCACGGGAGATACACACCGCGCTCGATCATGCCCCAGAAGTAGCGGGCAAAAAGTTTCGTATCGCTGAGACCGGCAGTCGTGTTGTTCGTCACCGCATCGGGATTGAAGAAGAGCGTGAACATGCTGCCGACATGCGGAATCGTGTGCGGAATTCCGGCGGCGGATGCGGCTTCGCTCAGGCCACGACAAAGCTTCTCAGTCTTGGCAGCAAGAGCCGCATACGGATTCGTGTCGCGCAGCGTCGTCAGTGTAGCGATGCCGCTTGACATGGCGAGCGGATTTCCGGAGAGCGTTCCCGCTTGATAGACCGGGCCGCTCGGCGAGACCTGGGCCATGATGTCCGCCCGCCCGCCGTAAGCTCCGACCGGCATGCCGCCGCCGATGATCTTTCCCAGCGTGGTCAGATCGGGCTTGATGCCGAACAACTCTTGAGCACCGCCGAATGCCAAGCGGAAGCCGGTCATCACCTCATCGAAGATGAACACGGTCCCGTGCTTTGTGCAAAGCTCACGGCACGCTTCCAAAAATCCAGGTTGAGGGATGACGACACCCATATTGCCGACGACTGGTTCGAGGATCACGGCGGCAATCTTGTCTCCTTGCGCGGCGAACGTGTCGGCCAGCGATTGCGGATCGTTGAACTCCAAGACGATCGTGTCGGCCGTGCAGCCAGCGGGAACACCGGGGCTGGTCGGAACGCCGAGTGTCAGTGCTCCGCTCCCTGCTTTCACCAACAGTGAATCCACATGGCCGTGATAGCAGCCCGCGAACTTGATGATCTTGTCACGGCCGGTGAAGCCGCGAGCGACTCGAATGGCGCTCATCGTGGCCTCGGTTCCCGAGTTCACCATGCGGACCTTTTCAATCGAGGGAACTGCCGCGATGACAAGTTCCGCCAACTCAGATTCGAGTTCTGTCGGAGCACCAAAACTGGTCCCCCGTGCGAGGGCCATGTCGATCGCCGAGATCACCGCAGGATGCCGATGTCCAAGAATGTGCGGACCCCACGAGCCGATGAAATCGAGGAAATAGTTGCCGTCGAGATCAACCAGGAACTGGCCTTCGCCGCGCTGAATGAAGATCGGCTCGCCACCGACCGCTCCAAACGCACGCGCGGGGCTGTTCACGCCACCGGGAATCGACTTCAAGGCTCGTTGAAATTGCTGATGGCTACGTTCGCGATTCATAAATGCTGGTCCGAGTGAGTAAGGCGATCATCAAGTGCGGCACACCGTGCTGCTCGCGGCGGAATTTCATAGCGATGCCGAACCGCGTTGAGAACTCAGTCAGCTCTGTGATCTATGGTTCTGGGTGAATGCCCCGGGGGGGGCTGACGCCACACCGCTCGCCTGAATGCCTCACAGAAAGCCGATCGTGTTGCCAATTCGCAACATTCACGTTTTTCGTCGATGCCATTTCGCCACGAGTCGGTTGTGGCCTGCCATCTCGGACGACTGCATCCTGAAAATTCGCGAGCGAGTCCACGAACAATTCACCGCGTGACGGATTGTGAGCCAGAGTTGTGGCCCTCACTCTCAAACGCAGCGGCAGCTACGAAAGCCGATCCATGATTCGCCCACTCACTGCCGCTGATGTTTCACTAATTCCGCGCTTGCTGGCATCGGATAGCCACGACCCGGCTGAAGCGGAACGCGCATCACGGCCGATGATCGAGTCGCTCTTTCCGCAATTGTTCCTCAACACGCCTCATGCTCAGCCCGACATTCACGGACTGGCGAGTCTCGGAGAAGACGGCCAGTTGATGGGAATGATCGGCACGGTCATGCGGCAGATGCAGTTTCGCGATCGACCGATTCGAGCGGCCGTCAGTGCGGAGTTATTCGTTGATCCGGCTCATCGCTCGAAGATGCTCGGCGTGAAGCTCTTCAAGCAGGTGATGGATGGGCCTCAAGATCTCTCGTTTTCGGATATCGCGAATGACAGTTCGCGGACGCTGTGGCAGAGCCTCGGTGGAACGGTCGCCTCGTGGTATGGGCTGAATTGGCTGAAGGTGATCCGTCCCGGTTTGTTGCCGTTGTCCATGTTGTCGAAGTCACGATTGGGTAGACCGATCGCCTGGGCCGGACGTCCGCTGGCCATGCTGACGGACAATCTGCTGCGACGTGCGGCGGGCAAATTTTGCCAATTGAATGCGGTTGCGAAGGTTCAAGCGGAGCCGCTGACTCCCGAACTGTTCCTGCAATACTTCCCGCAGTTTGGCCGCGCGGATGACCTGCGTCCGATCTATGACCGCGAGACGATCGACTGGGTCTGGCCGCGGCTAGACTTCATGTATCGGAACGGCGGAGCGAGTCAGCAGGTGTTGTTGCGAAGTGCTCGCGGTGAGCCGATCGGCTGGTACATCTATCAGTTGTCGGAGGTCGGGATCGCTCGCGTGTCGCAAATCGTTGCGCACCCGCACACGGCAGGTCAGGTCATCGATCATCTTTGGAATCACGCGGCAGAACGCGGTGCCGTCGCCGTCGCGGGTCGCATCATTCCGCGCTTCGTGCAGGCCATCAGCGATCGCCACTGCCTGATGCTCCGCCGCAGCACATACCTCTTGGTGCATTCACGCGATCCGGAGATCACGGAATCCTTCCTCAACGGTCGAGCGTTCCTGTCTCTGCTGGAAGGAGAAGGACCGCTGCAAATCTGGAACAACCCGACGGTCGCTTTGAAACGACTGCAACAACAGAACGCTTCACAGGACAACGCAACTCTCAGGCGAGCGGGGTGGCGTCAGCCCCCCGGTTATCACCCG
>JANNDA010001371.1:0-1513 GCA_031387195.1 Planctomyces sp.
GAAATTTCGGAAACGCATTCTGCACCACCAGATTGCCGTCGATGAACAACCGCGACGCGCTGCGGCTGCGAATCAACAAGCGACTCTCGCCAGCAGGCAACTCGACGTCACCGGTCACACGCACCACGAACGGGTTCGAGCGATCCGCGCGCACGCCGCGCGATGAATATTTCTGAGCGATCTCCGTCAGTGCGAATGCCGGTTCGATGAATCGCTCCATCGGTTCCGGAGCGATGAAGTCCCAACTCAACTTGTCCGGAATCCCTTCCAAGACTTCGACCAGCACTCCGTCACGCGGCGGATCAATCGTTGTCACGTACGGCTGCGGTTCAAGCACACGCCAGCGGGCCGCGATTCGTTCTGCCGACAACGCCGTGCGGTAAATCGCCAGTTCGTCGATCGCCCCGTGAAAGCTGTTGCTCGCATTCATCGCCAGCGCCGAGCCGATCCACAATTCGTCATCATCCACGACCGGAGCTTTCGTTGTCGCGCCGCCCATATCCCAAACACCGTCAGCCGGTTTGCCGTCGATGTAGCCGCGCACCGATTCCGGTTTCCCAAACGTGTACGTCGTCGCGAGATGATGCCAACCGTTGTCGATCTCGAAACCGCTCTTCGTGGTCCAGCGGTGATACTCGCCCGACTTCGCCTTCTCGTCAGCCACACTGCGAAACAAAAACGTAACGCACGCCTCGACCCCTTTCTTCCCCGCCAGTCGCAGCGCGTAGTTTTGATTCTCGTCCGTGAAGCCCGCGTTCTTCGTGCGTCCCTTGCCGACGACATACATTTGCTGGCCGTCTCCGAGCTTCTTCACCAGCACCCACGCTTCGAGCGTGATCGAGTCGTCGAGCGTGAAGTCGAGCAAGTGTTTCGATTTGAGATCTGAAATGTCAGATTTCAAATCCTGAACCTTGATGACCGACGGCGGATCAAACACCACCGCTTGATTGTCCGGCTCAAAGGCGAAGAACCGCTCCGGTCGTGGTCCGATTTGATCCGCTCGCACGAAGCCTTTCGACTCAGCGCTCGCGTCATTCAAGGCATCCTCTTGATACAGCCTCGACGGCATTCCGCGAGCGATCACTCCATGACCGAGCGACTTCGGATGCGTCTCGAACCGATCATCCTCAAACCGCCAATAGACCACCGGCTGATCCTGCAAGACAGTCTCAGCATACGGTTCGAGCTTGGGTGATTCTGCCGCCGCAACGCTCATCCCCGCCACAAAAACCGTGACGACCAGCAATGACCAATTTCGTCGCATGTGAAAAGCCTCGGCTGAAATCCCTCGAAACAGGGCGGCATCATGCCCGCCGTCCAGCGAGGCTGTCCAGCACTCGGCGATTCTACGTAGCTCGAACAGTGAGGGGTCAGGCACCGAAAAATTCAAAAATTGCGGTGTTAAGCGTTGAAACGTCGAGAACGTTGTTCCGCCATTTTTGGATTTTGCAGTGCCTGACCCCCTGACTGTTCATTGCCAAGGAGGAAAGCGTTGCCGTGAAAATTACACGAG
>JANNDA010001385.1:0-4549 GCA_031387195.1 Planctomyces sp.
GACGAAAGATGCTCAACGCTTTGCGGGCGGGGACGTGGATCTCCTTGTGAATAAGTTTGGTGGGCCGGCGCCGAAGCGGCTTGTCCCACCCTACCGCGCAAAGTGCGTCGTGCGCCCAGCCGCCCCGCTCGCCTGAATGTCTCACGGATGGCCGTGCGAAGATTAATCAGAACGCTCACGCCAACAGTCTCGCCGTGCCATCCGGTGCGACGGACCACAGCGTCCAGACGAGCGCCACTTGGTTGATGGTGATGTCGGACTTCTTGGGTTGCAGCGTGATCTCTTCGAGCGACAAAACATCGGCGTCCAAGGCGGCTTGGATTTTTTCGGTCTCGGCTTGGAATTCGGCATCCAGGACAGCCAAGCGTTGTTGGACCGCTTCGACATTCTCGTCAGCGTAGCCGATGTCGGTGCGTTCCTTCGCCAGTTTGCTGGCCGAGCGGACTGAGCTGGCGGCGCGGCCGATATTTGTGGCACTCATGGTCTTCTTGCCCATGAACGCGCCGAGCAAGGTTGTGCCGATCGAGAGGGCGGTGCCCCAGATTTGGGACTTGGCTTGATCTTCCTCCTTCGCTTTGCGTTGTTCGGCTTTGCGAAGTTGCTCCTGCAACCCGGTCACTTTGGGAGCAAATTTCTGGCGGAGCTTTTCCACTTCGCGATCACGTTGCTCGCGCAGCGATTGACTGAGCCGCGTGCGGAAGTCGGCTTCACTTTCACCGGGGCGAGAGACTTCCTTTGGCGACTTGTTCTTCCAACAAGTCAGGCGATGCACGCGATAGAGATGCTCCTTCAGCGCGGTCGTGAGTGCGACGAACTTTTTCGGTTTCGCCAACTCGCTGGGGAGCGCGGCGAAGTTCGCGTCTGCCTCTGGTGTCTTCTCCAAATCGGGTGGTCCGTCGTGCGACAGTTCGCCGGCGTCCCACGGATCGAGTGCGATCTCTTCACCAGCGGGAGCCAGAATCGAGACCTCGTCCCACACATCGATGCTTGCCGAAGTTTGTGCGAAATGGACCTTCGCGATGCCCAGCAACGCCGGGCGATAGACGAGTCTGTCGCCACAGTTCGGTTCTCCACGCGACGGGATGAAGAACTCGGTGATCTCTGGCGGCAGGACCGGACGTTGCTCGGTGGCCCCTTCCGGTGAGGTCGATTCATTTCCAGCAAACGCGGCGGCAGTGGTAGAGGTTGCTGGCAGGGCCTCGCGACGATCACGCATGAGCGAATCGATTTGATCGCGCGACAACGGGCCGCGCAGATACGACAAACACCAGCGAGTTTGAAACAGCGACGGCTCATCGTCATGCACGTTGTTCATCAAGAAGACACGCTTGCCCAGCCCCGACAGCATCCGGTCCATTTGCGCGCGATCGAAGCGCGAGCCAGTCGCTGCGGACGCGCCTTCGAGCCCATCCAGCACGCGGGCTTTATCCCGTTCGGTCTGCAAGCGTCCAAGAAACCAGGTGCCGCAGTTCGACAGTCCTTTGTAATCGAGATCGACCGGATTCTGCGTCGCCAGCACGACGCCGAGCCCAAATGCGCGAGCCTGTTTCAGCAGCGTCAGCATGGGCGTCTTCGATGGCGAATTCGCGGTCGGCGGGAAGTACCCAAAGACCTCGTCCATGTAGAGCAGGCATCGGAGCGAACTGGTTCCCGACTGCGAACGCATCCAGGCGAGCACTTCGTTGAGGAAGATCGTGACGAAAAACATCCGCTCGCTGTCCGACAAATGTGCGATCGACAGGATCGACAACCGCGGCTTCCCTTCCGGCGTCCAGAGCAGACGTTGGATGTCGAGCGGTTCACCTTCCAACCACGCGGAGAAGCCGGGTGACGCGAGCAGATTGTTGAGGTTCATCGCCAACGCGAAACGTTCCTGCGCCGGATAGAACGATTCGAGATCCATCACACCGACTTTCTTGAACGACGGCGTTTGAATCTCGCGAATGAGCTGACCGAGATCGAGACTTTTGCCCTCGCGCCAAGCCCGGTCAAAAATGATCGTCAGCAGAATGTGCTCACGGCTACGAATCGGGTCCGCGTCGATGCCGAGCAACGCCAACAAACCGGCAGCCGCTCCGGAGACTCGTTCGCGCATCGCGTCGCTGTTGTCGAGCACCGCTTGCGGCGGCACTCCGAACGAGCGGACGACCGTCAGCGGCAAACCGGCTCGACTCCCCGGCGTGTAAATTGCCACGTCGCACGCTTCGCGAAACTTGGCGATGCGAGCAGGATCTTGATCCCACTCGGCGAGTCCGGTCTTCCAGTCGTTCGCCGTCCGAGCCGCGAATTGATCCGACGTCTGGCCATGCCGAGTCGCCTCCGCTGGATCAACCCACGGTCGAAAATCTTCGGCTCGCAATTGCGGAAACGTCAGCAACAGATTTCCGAGGTCTCCCTTCGGATCAATGATCAACGCCGGAATGCCGTCGATCGCCGCCTCTTCGAGCAGGCTCAAACACAACCCCGTCTTGCCACTACCGGTCATCCCCACGACGACGGCATGCGTCGTCAAATCCTTCGCGTCGTACAGCAAACATTCCGGCTTTGGCTGCTGCGTCGCGAGATCGTAGTGCTTGCCCAGATAAAACTGGCCGAGCTTTTCGTAATCTTGATGGGACATGACAGACTCCATTCTCTCTCTAAAACAAAGGGGACAGGTCCATTTATGGCGTTCTTTTTCTCACGGGATGTAGATGAACTCGTTCACGTTGAAGAACGAGTGCGCGACGTCTTTCCACACCGGCTGGCTCGTCAGCACATTGCTGGCAGGAACCTGATGCAACTCGGCAAGCTGCATCACCGCTCGCTGGAAGCGGTCGAGTTCCTCGGTCGTCGGTTGGCGGCTGAGCGCAGCTTGAAACATGGCGTCGAGGCGAAGTGCGATCGAATCATCCGTGCGAGCAATTAATCGCACGGCCCAGACCTCCGCCTGTTGCAACACGAACGGATCGTTGAGCAGCGCGAGTGCTTGAGCGGGAACGTTGGTCACATCGCGGCGGCCTTGAGTCACTTTGCCACCGGGAAAGTTGAACGCACTGAGAAACTTCGGCGACTCCATCAGATTGTTTTTGATGTAAACACTGCGGCGACCGGCCCCATCCAGCGGTCCCGGAAAGAGGCGGCGGTCGGCATATTCCTTCTCGCGGAACGGCTGCACGCTCATGCCAAACAGACGCCGATCGAGCCGGCCTGACGCCACCAGCATCGAGTCGCGCACTGCTTCCGCCTCCATGCGCCGCGCTGAGTAATGCTGCAACCAACGGTTCTGCGGATCGAGATCGTGAGCGGCGAGCGACGGTTGATTGCTCAACTGAAACGTGCGCGTCAGCACCAACGAACGGATCAACCGCTTCACCGACCAGCCGTCGGCGACAAACTGGCTCGCCAGATAATCGAGCAACTCCGGATGCGAAGGGAGTTCGCCCACGTGACCGAAGTCATCGACCGAGCGAACCAAGCCGGTTCCAAAGAGATGCTGCCAAACGCGATTGACCATCACCCGAGCGGTCAGCGGATTGTCCGCCGTCGCGATCCGTTCGGCCAATTCCAGCCGGCCGCTGCCGACAGATGAAAACGGATCGCGCGAGTTCGCGAGCACTTCGAGATACCGTCGCGGCACCGCCGGTCCCGGCTTCTGACAATCGCCGCGCACAAAGACCGGCTGCTCGATTCCCGCTCCACCGTCAGACATGCCCGCGATGATGCGCGGCAGCGACAACTCCGCTTCGAGACGCCGGTACTCTTTCACCAACGCTTCGCATGGCGGCGACAGCGTGCTGCTGTTGCCGAGCAACTCGCGTTTGAGAAATCCATCGAGCCAACGCACGTCGTCATCGGTCGCCTTGTCCTCGGCCCACAGACGCAACGCCGCTTCGAGGATCGTCGCGTAACGCGCGGAAACCTCGGCCAGCGATTTGGGTCCGTCACCAGCGAACAACCGCCGCAGGTGAGTCACCTCCACCTTCGGAGGTTCGCCCACGTCATGCAGCACGACGCGGGTGATTCCAAAATACGACCGCGGATTCTCGGCCGCTTTCTCCCACGGCAGCTTGTAGTTCGCTCCATCGCCGCCGAGCGCACTGAGCTGATCGGGAAACTTGGGGTTGTCGAACATCGTCATCAGCTCGGCATACGTCCGCAGGCTGTCGCGATCTTCAGGCGGCGAGAACGTGATCCACTGCAACTCGCTCGACGTCAGCGCCCGATAGTTTTTGTAGTTGAGCTGGCAATTGTTCGAGACCAACCGCAGCGCACTGCTCCGCTGGCCGAGTACTTGAAAGCTGATGTTCTTTTTTCCGAGCGGCAGCACCGGCGAACGGAGTGTCCCGTTGAGTTTGTCGGAGAGCGCGTGCGTGAAACGCCCCGCCGGCAAGATCGCTCGCACGATTGCGTCCCCCTCTGCGTTCAACGCAAAGTCGCCGCTGCGCGACGGCGTTTCAGACAATCCTTGTCCGCCGATTTGCCACTCAGTGTCAACTGGCGAGCGGGGCGGCGTCAGCCCCCCGGTCTCTTCGGTGGGTCGCACAACAACCGGGGGGCTGACGCCACC
>JANNDA010000153.1:0-1501 GCA_031387195.1 Planctomyces sp.
ATCACTCGCTTGCGCGTCGTGCTAATTTGGTAACAGACTGCAACGACTTTTCCCCGACTCATGAATAATCCCGGCTAGGCCGCTCAGGCCAATAGCTTTTTCACGAGTGCATAAATCGCGATTGACGATGTCGTCGCGTAGCACGCCGCGCAGAGCAACAGCGCGGCTCGTCGCCACCAACTTGGTTGCAGCTCTGGCGGAAGCAGCCGCGTGTTGACCAAGTAGAGTTGCACCGCTGCGATTGACGTGACCACTCCGGCCATCGTCCCCAAATATTGGAAGAGTTGCATCGCTGTGCCGAGATGTACGGCGACCAAGCCCCACGCCGTGAAGAGAAACAACAGGCCGTAATAGACGCGAGCAATCTGCCCGTCGCGCCAGGAACGAACTCGGCGGCTGGCGGTCCAGAGCGTATCGGTGATCGTGCGGACCAAGACGTCGGTGTTGCCCAACTGCGTCGAGAACAGAATCCAGAATCCGTTGAGTAGTCCCAACATCCACAGCCCCGACCAATAATGCTCGGCGAGGTACTGAGCTTGGAACGCACCGGCTCCGACTTTTCCGAGATCCGTGCCCTGCGGAATGATCGCACGCGCTAAGTTGACGTTGAGAAACATCCCCATGAAGCAGCCCAGCGCCCACAGCCAGATTTGATCGAGCACGACGTAATGCCACCAAAGCCGCCAGCGGCGCATGTTGTCGGCGGTAATCGCGAACACCTTGCCGACGTGCGATAGCCGAATCTCTTTTGCTCCCACAGCACTGGGAATCGCTCCGACGACCGAGCCCATGCCAAAGCCTTTGTCACGCACCCAATTCGAGATCGCGAGATTGCCGATTCCTCCCGATCCGGCCGTCGCCGCGAAGGCCGCCATGAGTGTGGGATCGAAATCCTTCGGCCATGTCCCAAAGCTGAAGAAGCCAACCAGCGTGCTCCACCAAATCTCCAGCGGCACAAACCAAACGTTGACGCCGATCAAGAACACGAAGATGTAAGCGATCATGCCCCACGAGGCCCATTCCAGCATCCGCTCGATCGTGCCTCCAAACATCAGGATCAGCAGCGTCACCAAGATGACTCCGTAAGTGACCCACATCAGCAATTGAGCATCGGGGCTCAACCCCGTGACCAAATCAACCTCACCCGGCATACGTCCCGCGAACGCCGAAAAGATCGTCGTCGCACACATCGGTGCCAGCGCGGGAACTCCAAGTTGGAAGGCGGTCAGTAACACATACGCGCCGCCCCAAAAACGACAGCCCGGTCGCAGCCGCATGATGCCGCTAATTGCCGGCTCGCCGGTGTAGAGCGTGTATCGAATTGCCTCTAAGTTGAAGATCGCTTGCAGCACGATGGCCACCGTCACGATCCACAACACTCCAGCACCATGCTTGATCACCGTCGCCGGGCCGACCAGCCACTCCCCCCCACCAATCGAAGCCGCCAGCAAGATCGCTCCCGGCCCAATCACCTTGAACATATTGCGAATCGAAAACGGCA
>JANNDA010000045.1:0-5025 GCA_031387195.1 Planctomyces sp.
GATTTGAGTTGATCGACTTCGACATCGACCGGTTGTTGCGCGCCGTTGACGAAGACGCGCACACCGGCTGCTTTGCCGGAGCCGACGTAAGTCACGCAGACATGATTCCACTGATTCGGTTGCAGCGGCGTCTTGCCCACAACTTTGAGAGCGTCCCCCTGCCAAGCACTGACGATGTGCATACCCGGCCGATCGGCCTGCAACCACAGATCCCAACCGCGATAGGCCGGGCCGGCGTCCATGCGAGCGAGGATCGCTCCGGTTTGATTCCGTTTCGTGACTTTGACCCAAGCCGATGCGGTGAAGCCTTGATCCTTCTCGAAGTCACCCGCCTCCGGAACTTCCAGCGGCTGATCGCCGATCTTGATCGCGAACGCGTTCGCTCCGACCTTGCCGTTGCCGACCCAGTCAAAGCCCGATTTGACTTCGGTGGTTCGCTCTTGCCCGTCCACGATCAATTTGAGCGCATCGCCCTTTCCTTCGTTGAGCGGTGCGTGCAGCTTCAGCCCTTCCGTCGGGACGAGCGCGGCGAGCTGTTCGACCTTCGCTTCGGTCAGCCACTTGTCGTACTCGGCGCGCGCGTCCTTCTTGCGAGCCTCCAGCTTGCCGCGCATCTCCTTCAACGCGGCGGAAACTGCGACCCATTTCTCGCGATCTTCCGGCTTCGGGACGGTGATGATCGGCGGCGTGTTCGGGATGTTGCCGTCCATCGCCCCTTGCGACGTGTTATTGAAGAACGCCGCCAGCGAATAGAACTCACGCTGCGAGATGGGATCGAACTTGTGGTCGTGACACACCGCGCAGCCGGTGGTCAGCCCCAGCCAAACTTGCGATGTCGTCTCCGTCCGGTCGCGGGTGTAAAGAACCAGATATTCCTCCGCGATCGAGCCCCCTTCGTTGGTCGTGATGTTGCAGCGGTTGAAGCCCGACGCGACGTCCTGATCGAGCGTTTTGTTCGGCAGCAAGTCACCCGCGAGTTGCTCGACCGTGAATTGATCGAACGGCATGTTGCGATTGAATGCGTCGATGACCCAATCCCGGTACGACCAAATCTCGCGATAGTTGTCGAAGTGAATCCCATGCGTGTCGGCGTATCGCGCCGCGTCGAGCCAGTACCGCCCGCGATGCTCGCCCCAATGCTTTGAAGTCAGCAGCGTGTCGATCAACTTCTCGTAGGCGTTGTCCGACTTGTCAGCCACGAACTCTTCGACCAACTCGACACTCGGTGGCAGGCCGGTGATGTCGAGACTGACTCGCCGAGCCAGCGTGCGACGGTCGGCTTCGGGCGCGGGATTCAGCCCGGCAGTTTCCAACTTCGCGAGCACGAAGCGGTCGATCGGATTCTTCGCCCAGGCTTCGTTCTTGATCTTCGGCAACTCTGGTCGAGTCGGCGCGATGAACGACCAATGCGGCTGATATTCGGCCCCACTGGCAATCCACTTTTTCAACATCTCGACTTGCTTCGCCGTTAGCGACTTCTTTGTTGAAGGGGGCGGCATGACCACTTCCGCATCGGTCGAGAGGATGCGTCGCAGCATCTCACTCTCCTCCGGCTTCCCCGGCACGATGACTTTCTTGCCGATCGCGTCGTCCCGCCGGTCCAACCGATAGTCCCCTTTCCGAGCCGCACTGTCCGGCCCATGACACGGGAAACACTGGTCGGTCAAGATCGGTCGAATGTCTCGGTTGTAAAGAATCGCGTCCTCGGCCCAGGCGGCTTGCGTCGTCAGCAGGCTCAGTGACAAGGCGAAAATACAGTTGAGTCGCATGAGCACGGCTCCGGTCTATCAAAGGGAATGAATTGTTCGCGAACAGCTAACGGCAGAATTCTAGCGGCAGACTCGGCCATCACGACCGAGGGCGACAAGCCGTAAGGCGGTCAAAACTCTCCGACCACTTCGCCACCACGGCGTGTACCGAGCGCCTGTCGAATTCCGGCATTCACATTGACGGACAGCAGCCGCACGGCACCGTCCATAAAGAGGAATTGCACGCCCGAAGAATGTCGGCTCTTGAAAGACAACTCCATCGCATCGGTGTTGCTGCCATCGTCGAACAGATTCAGAGTGATTCCCAACGATCCGAGAAACTCGGAAGCATCGGCAGTGTTCGGCGTGCTATTGCGACCGAGATCGTCCGAGCCGATGGACCAGTGATCGATCTCCGACGACTCAGTCAACGTCTCGCCGACACCGATGGTCATGCTGGTGCCGTCCCGAATGTCGCCGACACGAACGTTGCTGATGCGAAAGAACATGCCGTCGAGGTTCTCGACACCGATACCGTTGACGCTGGTCGCCGAGTCGGTCGTCCGCGTACCCGACGCGCAGGCTACGTAATCGCAGGGAACTCGCCGAACGATGCTGTTGACGTTCTCGACCGCTTGCGGCGAGGTGCTCGACGGGCAGCGAAACATGGGCAGGAGCTTTCCCAACGCAGCTTCCGGTGCCCCGGTTTGCCAGATCGAGGTGGTCATTGTTGTGGGTGTGCCGACGGTGAAGGACTTGTACAACGTCTCCTGCTCAAGATGCGGCAGCAGGTGGTACGTCCAACCGGTTCCCAGCGGCCAGTGGTAGCCCATCGGGAAAACATTGTGCGAACCGTGATAACCATGTAGCGCGATCCCGAATTGCTTCAGGTTGTTGCGGCACTGCGTCCGTCGAGCGGCTTCGCGAGCCGCTTGAACGGCGGGGAGCAACAGCGCGATCAGAATGGCGATGATTGCGATCACGACCAGCAGCTCGATCAGCGTGAAGCCGCGACGCACTCGATGTGAGACGAAAAGTGCCATGCCATTTAACGCCGATCCAGACGACTGTTACCGAGTACCACCGGACGGCATCATCAACGGCACGTCAGCGGGTTTCAATGGTCAATCGGTAATCAGAACCGCTGCTTGATTTTGAGCTCTCATCGCCGGACACTGACGGCCTGTTTTGACCGCTTGCTGCTGGAGTTATCTCATGATCACCGCCATTCAAACCGCCCCCGAAGTCTTCGATCAAACCTTCCTCTTAGTGCGTGCCCGCATTCTCGAAATCGCGGCTGCGCTCGACCGCATTGACCGGGCGGAGGAGGCCGCAGTAGTTCGCGCCGATCCGCGCTTCGCTCAAATCCGACAAGGTCTCGAAATCCTGTTGAGCGAGGGCACTCATCGAGCCGCTCAGATTCAGGAGGCTTTCAGCGATCAATACGATCCGACCTGGATGAAGAAGTATCTGCAAACCGGCGAACGCCCGGTTCTGTCACCGAGCGTTCCGCACTAACCGTTGCTCCCTGTAGCCCGGTTTTCCAAACCGGGCGAACACCGTCAATCTCAAGGCCAGCCATGTGGAACCTCCCCGCGCCTCCAGGCTTTCAGGGTCTCCACCCCGAAAAACACCTGAAGGTCTACGCGCGAAACATGCCTCACTGGCGTCAGGACGGTGCCACCTACTTCGTGACATTTCGGCTCAACGATTCGCTACCGCAAAACAAGCGGCAAGAGCTGGATTGTTTCCGTGCCGAATGGTTGCGAAAGCATCCTTCTCCGCAATCGGACACGGCTGTTGATCAACTCGGGAAAGAAGTCATCAAGCGAGTCGAAAAGTGGCTCGATCAAGGTTACGGAAGTTGCCACTTACATGAATCGTGGGCGGCAACGATCGTCGCGAATGCCCTGCGACATTTCGATGGTCAACGTTATGAACTCGGTTGCTACGTCGTGATGGCCAATCATGTGCATGGAATCGTTCGACCATTTGACCCCGCGACTCAGCCGCTCGAACGGTTACTGCAAAGTTGGAAGCGATTTTCGGCTCAACAGATCAACGAACAACTCGGCCAAACAGGCGCATTCTGGCAGGAAGAGACATTTGATCGAATCATTCGCGATGAAGAGCATCTTTGGAACACAATTCAATACATTGGTGCGAATCCCCGTTTGGCCAATCAGTCGTTAGAAGACTGCCCGCGATGGATTCGCCCAGAGTGGGAAGAACTCGGTTGGAAATTTGTGGATCAAACAAATTGAGTTGAGCAGCCTCTTCGTAGCCCGGTTTTCCAAACCGGGAGCAAAGCCGAATATCGAACCTAAAAACTGCGTCAGACAATCTAATCCGCCCGGTTTGAAAAACCGGGCTACGGAAAAAACACCATGTACTACATCGACCCGCACATCCACATGGTTTCCCGCGTCACCGACGACTACGAGCGGATTGCTCGGATGGGCTGCGTGGCGGTCAGCGAGCCGGCTTTCTGGGCCGGGTTTGATCGCGGCAGCGTGGACGGCTTCCGCGACTACTTCAAGCAGCTCACCGAATTCGAGCCGAAGCGCGCCGGTTGGAGCGGCATCCAGCATTACACATGGCTCTGCATTAACGCCAAGGAAGCCGAAAACGTCGAACTCTCGCGCGAGGTCATCAAGATGATCCCGGAGTTCATCAACAATCCGGGAGTGCTCGGCATTGGCGAGATCGGGCTGAACAAGAACACGAAGAACGAGTCGATCATCTTCCAAGAGCACGTCCAACTGGCGATGCAGCTCGACGAGCTGATTCTGATTCACACGCCGCACCTGCAAGACAAGCTGAAGGGGACGAGGATGATCATCGACATGCTGATGTCCGACCGCCGCGTGCAGCCGGAGCGAGTGCTGATCGACCACGTCGAGGAGCACACCGTCGGCCTGGCGAAGGAAGAGGGCTTTTGGTGCGCGATGACGCTGTACCCGATCACGAAATGCACGCCGTCGCGAGCCGCCGACATCATCGAAGCCTACGGCGACGACCGCATCATGGTGAACTCCGCCGGCGACTGGGGCCCGTCCAACCCGATCGCCGTCCCCGACTTCATCCAAGAACTCCGCAAACGCGGCCACCCCGAATCGAAGATCAAGAAAATCGTCTACGACAACCCGCTCGAATTCTTCCGACAATGTCGCAGATTTGAGTTCACGCCGCCGGACGTCTTGGCGGACAATGCCACTCTGGTTGAATCGCAGAAGGTCTAGTTTCCAGCAGTCCTTTGTGTCTTTGTGGTTGAAAA
>JANNDA010000049.1:0-4459 GCA_031387195.1 Planctomyces sp.
CTGCCGACCATGATGCCGTATCGCTCGACCTTCAAACCGGGACAGCTCGTCGGAATTCTGTTCAACGACTATGAATTGAGCGAGCCGTTCGCGATCCCCAGCGACGGCAGCTTCACTGCCCCCGCCGACGGGCAGTTGTTCCTGCGCTGCGAAGAGGCTTGGAACAAGTTGGCCGACAACAAGGGGAAGGTGAACCTCAAGTTCAAACTGAAGTAAGAACTCCCCGTTCGTTGTCACGAACGGCCAAGGGTCAGGCACCATTCGCGACCTTACCCCAAGCTCCTCGTCACCGTTTTCGACTCAGTGTAATTGGCGAGCGCGGCGGCACCGAGTTCGCGGCCCATGCCGCTCATCTTGAAGCCACCAAACGGAGCGGCGGCGTCGAAGACGTCGTAGCAATTCACCCACACCGTGCCCGCGCGGACGCTTGCGGCGAAGTGGTGCGCTTTTTGAACGTCCTTCGTCCACACGGCAGCGGCCAGGCCGTACTGCGTGTTGTTCGCACGCTGGATGATTTCATCCATGCCTTTGAACGGCAGGATGCTCATTACCGGGCCGAAGATTTCGTCCTTCGCGATGGCCATTTCGTCGGTCACACCGGTGAAGATGGTCGGTTCGATGAAGTAGCCCTTGTTGCCGAATCGGCTGCCGCCGGTGAGACAGGTGGCTCCTTCCGACTTGCCCTTGTCGATGTACGACATGATTTTGTGGAACTGGTCCGAATCGACCTGCGGGCCTTGCGTCGTGTTCGGATCGAACGGGTCGCCGAGCCGTCGGACCTTCGCACTGATCAGCATCTTTTCGACAAACTGGTCGTGAACTGATTGCTCGACGAACAGCCGCGAGCCGGCGCAGCAGCACTGGCCTTGATTGAAGAACAAACCAAATTCGGCCCCGGCGACGGCCGCATCGAGGTCGGCGTCGGCGAAGACCACATTCGGGCTTTTGCCGCCCAGCTCGAAGGTCAGCCGCTTCAGTGTAGCGGCGGCATCGACCATGATTTTCTGAGCGGTCTCGAAGTGGCCGGTGAAGGCAATCTTGTCGATCCCCGGATGCTTCACCATCGCGGCCCCCGTCTCGCCGTAGCCGAGCACGATGTTGATCACGCCGTCAGGGAAGCCCGCCTCTTGAGCCAGTTCCGCCAGCCGTAAACAGGTCAGTGGCGTTTGCTCGGCCGGCTTCATCACGATCGTGCAGCCGGCGGCCAGAGCCGGTCCCCACTTCCACGCGGCCATCAGCAGCGGGAAATTCCACGGGATGATTTGGCCGACAACGCCCACCGGTTCGCGGCGCGTGTAGCAGAAATAGTTGCCGCGAATCGGAATCGTGTCCCCCGTGAGCTTATCAGCCCAGCCGGCATAGTAGCGGATGCAGTCGATCGACAGCGGCAAGTCAGCGGCTCGCGCGTCGATGATCGGCTTGCCATTGTCGAGCGATTCCAGCGCGGCCAACTCATCGAGATTCGCCTCCATCAAATCGGCCAGCTTGTTCATCAAGCGGCCTCGGTCGCGAGCATCCATCTTGGACCACGGCCCGGATTCAAACGCGGCTCGCGCGGCTTTCACGGCGGCATCGACGTCGGCGGGACTCCCTTCCGCGATTTCGGCGATGACTGTTTCATTGACCGGATTGATCGTCTGGAACCGCTTGCCACTGCGGGATTCAACCCACTTGCCGTTGATCAGCATGTTGGTTTGGCGAATTGTTGGCGGAGCGAATTTTGATTCAGCAAGAGCAGCCATGATTTGGTCTCCTGAGACGAGAGAGTGGTGAGAGGACGTTCGACGCCAACAAGCTACCAAGCCGAACCGCGGCACTCCAGTAGGCTGCTGAGGCGACGGCGATAAAACCTGGAGGGCTCCGGCTTGACGGAGCCCTCCAGGTTTTACGTCCGGTCGATGAACGAACCGCGAAAGTGGCAGTCATCGACGGGGGGTTGATAGCGGATCGAGAGTGACGGATCGGTGATGACTTTGCTGCCGTCGTGATACGAGTGCATGGCGTGATCGCAGATCGTACTGGTGAGCAATGTCCGCTCGACGGGATACGGGGAGCGGCCGGTGGCGAAGAACTGTTCGATGTTGAATGTCAGCGGATCGAAGAACCTCGCGCCGGGCGGCGGGGGCAAAATGAAGCAGGTCGAAACCGGCTCGGTCTTGCCTCGAATCTTGCCGGCGAAGGCGAACTCCGAGGTCGCTTCCACCAGATTGAAGACCGCTCCCTTTGTGCCGTCGGTGTATTCGATGAGCACACAGAGCGGGTTCTTCACCTGCTCGCGCACCTTGCCATAGTTGAGGCTGGGACATCGCGAGAGCGCGTGGTCCAGCAACGACCACGACCAGCGGCCCTCATCGCCCGCTTTCCAAACGGCCTCGCCGGAGAGGCATTGCACAGACTTCACGCCGGTCTCACCGCCGGGGCGACGTTCCAACTGGCACTGCAACACTTCGAGAACATGAAACAAATAGATTTCGAGGTTACTGCGGTCGTAACCGATCACCGCGACTCCTTCCTCAAACGGCGTTCCGAGCGGCGGGTTGAATTCAGGGATACGCCACGTGACCGGCAACGACGAGCCGGCCATCAGACCGAACTTCATCTCCTTCGCCGTCGCGACCATCTGTGCGGCGTGGCGATGGTCGTAAGCAAGATGCTTATCGACAAAGACCGGCACGCTGCGTCCGCTCTTGCGGAAGACGTTGACCACTTCTTGGAACATCTCAAATCGCGGATAAGCAATTTGGCCCCACTGATTCGTCGGATAGTCGCCGTGCTCGATGATCAGCAGTACGGCATCGACATCGAGCGACTTCTCGCCGCCGAGCGCTTGCGCGACCGTCGTACACAATTCGATGCCATGTTTGCGACAGACCTCGGGGCCGAGATCATTCTCCGGCTGTTGATGATCGAACATCCGCACGAGCTGGAACGGCGGCTGATGGTGCAGGCCGTTGATCGTGTAGCCGTGAATGAATCGCCCGGCGATGTGGTACGCGTGAGACCTCAAGCGATAGATCGAATTGATCGCGGCGACTCGCGGCAAACGCGCCGGTGCGGTCCTGGAATCGGGTGCGTCGCTCGCCGACGACCAACCGGTCCAAGGAAGCGTCATCCCTGCGGCAGCCAATTTCAACAGGTCACGTCGAGGCAACGGCGAGTTCAGGTGTTTCATAGTGAGTTCACTCGATTGTTATTGAGAGTCTTCGTCTGTGGTTCGGCTTTGCCATCCGTGGTCAGCCTGTACCGAACAACCAATTTCCGAACAACGGCCAGTCAAACGGCGGCTCTGGCAGATGGATCAATTCCGAATTGCGGTACTAAGTGGACCCGCATCGTGGGATAGGCTTCCAGCCTGTCAGATTCTCCGCGAAATGACAGGCTGGAAGCCTATCCCACTGCCTACTTTTCAATGCGCGTCGTGCGAAATTCCGGTGACTCCAAAAAGTGATTCCAGCTCCGCTACTCCAGTAGCCGATTGACCGCATCCGCCAGCCATCCGCTGTGCCACGTGTGCTCGCGTTTGGGGCCATCAACATAAGCGTGCGGGATTTGCCACTCGTTGAGCAAGGCTTCCGCGCGTTCGTGATGCTCGCGAAAGTTGTCGTAGCCGAGATGAATCAAGCGAACCTTTGGTGATTCTCCGGCTTTGACTCGAAACGCATCGGCTCGTTCTGTCAGCAAGCGGTCGATGCAATAGGACGAAAAGTTTTCGAGAGTACCGTAGATCGGCCCCATCCCGAATTGGTCGGGAGCGGTTTTCAGCAGCGGAGCATCCCACGCGGCCGCTTTGGCGAATTGATCGGGGTGCCGCAGGATGAGGCTCCACGCGCCGTAGCCTGACTTGCTGAAGCCGACGAGTAAGCGAGCGTCTCGCACGCTCAGCGCGGGGTATCGCTTTTCGATCGCGGGAACGACAACCTTCAGAAAGTAGGTCTCTTGTCGAATCGTTTTGTCGGTCGGGTGATCGGCGTACCACGGCAAATGCGAGAACGTCGGCACGACACAGATCAGCCGATGTTTGTTCGCGAGGTCGAGCTTCTTGGCTTCGACAAGACCATCGCCGTAACGGTGCTCGGTATTGGCTTCGACCGGCAGCAGGTACAGCGTCTTCAGTTTCTCGCCCGGTTCGATTTTCTCCGGCAACAGCACGCGAAGCAGAGTCTCGCCGGACTGAAATTCCGATGTCACGCGATGTGTTCGGAAGCCGTGCTCGTCGGTAAACGCTTCGGAAATGAGCGGTTCAGCGGCGAGCAATGTTGTGAGGAGGCAGATTGTCGGCAGCATGAGTGGTCTCGTATTGGAATGGATGAAGATGGCGACCAGAAACCACAGAATCTAGCCGCTGAATTGCGACGGGCAGAACGGGTCCGTAACGTACCCGCCGCGTTCGACTTGATCGTTCTGGTGGTGCATTTAACGTAGCCGTCATCGCTCCGCGTGACGAGCCGGTTGCTCATCA
>JANNDA010000109.1:0-2429 GCA_031387195.1 Planctomyces sp.
ACGTTCATGCCGGCGAGGTGGCCGAGCCGTATCACATTCTCGTCGTCGCCAATTTCCCGGCGAACTTCAGCGAGCAAGCGGCTCGGCGATTAGTCAGCATCGCGACGAGCGGCCCGCGTTGCGGTGTCTTTGCTCTGATCAGCGTGGATGGCAAATTGCGAATGCCGCTGAACTTTGATTTGCAGGATCTGGAAGACAACGCGACCGTGTTTGATTGGGTGCCAGCGTCTGGGGATAAAGAAGCTCGATTCGTCTCACATGACAGTGAACTCAGCGTCCTGCCGCTGACACTTGATCGGCCGCCGGAACCGGAGCTGTTCACGAAGCTCGTTCGCGCCGCTGGTCATGAATCGAAAGATGCTCGCCGCGTCGAAGTCGCTTTCGAGCGGATCGCGCCGAAAGACATCAATCTTTGGACCAGCGACAGTCGTGGTGGTCTCGATGTGCCGCTTGGCCGAGCGGGTGCGACGAAATTGCAGAATCTTCGATTGGGCAAAGGGACGTCGCAGCATGTGCTCATCGCCGGCAAGACCGGTTCAGGCAAGTCTACGTTCTTGCATATTCTGATCACGAATGCGGCGTTGCATTACGGGCCGGACCAGCTTGAGTTTTATCTGATCGACTTCAAGAAGGGCGTCGAATTCAAAACGTATGCGACTCACGAACTGCCACACGCGCGAGTCATCGCCATCGAAAGCGATCGCGAGTTCGGCGTCAGCGTGCTCGAACGTTTGGACGCGATCCTGAAAGAACGCGGCGACTTGTTTCGTGATACTGGCGTGCAAGATCTGGCGGGATATCGCGACGCTCGACCGCAGGAACGCATGCCGCGCATTCTGTTTGTGGTCGATGAGTTTCAAGAGTTCTTTGTCGAAGATGACAAGCACGCACAGACGGCGGCGCTGCTCCTCGATCGGCTTGTGCGGCAAGGTCGAGCGTTCGGCATTCACGTGTTGCTGGGATCGCAGACGCTCGGCGGAGCGTACTCGCTGGCCAGAAGCACGCTCGGTCAAATGGCGGTGCGCATCGCGTTGCAGTGCAGCGAGAGTGACGCCCACTTGATCCTCAGCGAGGACAACACCGCCGCTCGATTGCTGACTCGGCCCGGCGAGGCGATCTACAACGACGCGAACGGATTGGTCGAAGGGAATCATCCGTTTCAAATCGCCTGGCTGCCTGATTCTCGCCGTGATGTGCATCTCGACAGAATTCGGGATCTCACGGCGCGTCGAGAAGTGCGGATGGCTCCGGCAATCATCTTTGAAGGAAACATCCCGGCCGATCCGCGCCGCAACAACGATTTGGAAGCGCTCATCGACACGCCGTTGTGGGACGCGCCGCAGCAGCAACAGATCGCGTGGCTCGGCGAGGCGGTCGCGATCAAAGACCCGACGACCGTCAGCTTCCATCCGCAGGGTGGCCAGAATCTACTCATCGTCGGACAAGCGGAACCAGCAGCCGTCGGCATGTTGGCGGCGGGCATCGTCAGTCTCGCCTGCCAGTTACCGCCAGCACTCACTAGCACGACGCGCCAGCGAGTGGTCGAACTGGACCAAAGCTCCCTTCCAGAAGAAACCATGCAGGCGAGCGGGGCGGCGTCAGCCCCCCGGTTTGATAACGAAGAGACCGACAGCAACGGACAAGGTCATCTCGCTCAGTTCATCATTCTCGACGGCAGCATCGGCGAGTCGGTGTCGTCGGAGACTTGGTTGCAGTTGCAGCAGACGTTGCCGCATCAGATGCGGATCGGTGAACCGCGCGATGTTCCTGAAGTAATCGCGGGGCTCGCCGCCGAGATGTCGCTGCGTGAAACATCCGCCTCGCGCAATCATGCGCCGATCTTCGTGGTCGTGTTCAACGTTGGCCGATTCCGTGATCTGCGAAAGTCAGATGACGATTTTGGCTTCAGCATGAGTAGCGGTGGCGAGAAGACGGTCAGCCCCAGCAAGATGTTTCTCGACTTGCTGAAGAACGGGCCGGGCTTGGGCATTCATTGGCTGGTTTGGAGCGACACGTACAACAACGTCAGCCGCTGGTTCAGTTCGCAAACGCTGCGCGAGTTCGAGTTGCGAATCGTCTTCCAAATGAGTGCGTCAGATTCGAGCAACCTCATCGACAGCCCGGTCGCTGGCCGGTTGGGAGCGAATCGAGCGATTTTGCACATGGTCGATCAAGGTTCCAACGAAAAATTCCGCCCCTACGGCCCGCCTCCGTCTGAATGGCTCGATGACGTCGCTCGACGCTGGCAGTCTCACTCTGAGGAACTCGCGCCGGCAAACACATCTGCGAATGACGACCTGACACAGTTCACGATCGTTTGAGGTCTCTTCGAGAAGCTAATCGCCTTGATTGTGTCCCATCCGTAGTCCGGCTTTGCCATCCGCAGGCAGTCATAGAATTTCAACCGCCTGCGGATGGCAAAGCCGATC
>JANNDA010000223.1:0-6002 GCA_031387195.1 Planctomyces sp.
CACCTTTGGCACACTTGCCGCCTTTCATCCGATTTCACCGTTTGCAGAGCAGAGGCGACACATGTTTGAGAGATGCCTGAGATTCATACTCGCAATCAAGCGGTGGCCAACTTGCTCCAAGGTTTTCATTAGGCCAGGGTCAGGCACCTGACCGTTTCTCGCCCGAAGCGGAGCGAAGGAAATTCGCCGCAATTCCTCGCTGGCACTTCGGGCCAGTATGCAACCATGAATAATCCCGATTCAGCGGCTACGCTTCCGCTCTTTCCAGGAGTTTCGATCAGCCACAATTGGCTGACCTACTTGCCAGTGAGGGCGACATGCCGGAAGCAGTCATCGTCGGAGGCGTGCGAACGCCGTTTGTCAAAGCGGGGAGTCTGTTCAATCAGCTTCCCGCCCAGGAACTGGGACGCATCGTCGTGCGCGAATTGCTCGATCGCACGAACCTCGATCCCGCGCATGTTGATGAACTGATTTGCGGCAACGTTGCCAGCCCGGTCGATGCCGCGAACGTTGGTCGAGTGATCGCGCTACGAGCCGGGATTCCCCGCGACAAAATTGCTCACACCGTCAGCCGCAACTGCGCGAGCGGTTTCGAGTGTGTGACTCAAGCTGTTGATCGAGTGACCTGCGGCCGAGCCCAATGTGTCGTTGCGGTCGGTGTCGATTCGATGAGTCACATTCCGCTCTTTTATCCGAAGCGATTCGGTGACAAGTTGCTGAAGCTCGGCTCGGCGAGGTCGGCGTTGCAGAAGCTGAGAGCGATCGCTTCGTTTCGGCTGAGCGATCTGACTCCGCAGATCGGCATCAAGCTGGGCCTGACCGATCCGGTCACCGGTCTGATGATGGGGGATACTGCCGAGAAGATTGCTCGCGAGTTCGGCATTCGCCGCGAGGAACAAGATCAGTTCGCGCTCCGCAGTCATCAGCTTGCCGCTGCCGCGTGGAAGGATAATCGGCTCGCGTCCGAGGTCATGGCCTTCTATCCCGAAACACGCGACGCAAAGCCGCTGACGCAAGACGTCGGATTTCGGGGGGATCAGTCGTTCGAGGCGTTGCAAAAACTGAAGCCGTATTTCGATCGTCGTTGGGGAAGCGTGACGATTGGCAATGCGTGCCAAGTGACCGACGGTGCTGCGGCACTGCTGGTCATGGAAGCGAGCAAAGCTCGTGAACTCGGCCTGACGCCGCTGGGCCGCATCCGCGACTACGCCTATGCTGGCTGCGATCCCGCTCGCATGGGCTTGGGGCCGGTCTTCGCGACATCGCGCGTCTTGCAACAAACGGGACTCAAGCTGAACGACATGCAACTCGTGGAACTCAACGAGGCGTTCGCCGCTCAAGTCCTTGGCTGCCTGCGCGGTTTTGAATCAGCGGCGTTCTGTGCCTCGAACGGCTGCGATGATTCAAAGCTCGGAGCAGTCGATCTCGACCGACTCAATGTCAACGGCGGAGCGATCGCGTTGGGACATCCCGTCGGTGCGACTGGGGCTCGCTTGATCCTGACATTGCTGCACGAACTCCGCCGCAGAAAGCTCTCGCGCGGTCTAGCCACGCTCTGCATCGGTGGCGGGCAAGGTGGCGCGGTTGTGGTTGAGGCGGTGTAGCGCCGCGAATAACGTAGCACGGGCGGCTCGCCTGTGATTTATTTGAAGTGATTCAGAGCAGGCGAGCCGCCTGCTCTACGGAGGAGACATCATGGACCGTCGCCATTTTCTGAAAGCATCGGCCGGCACGTTGGCCTTGAGTTCGTTTCTGCCTGTTCTTCCCGCAGCATTCGCGGCTGAGCCGAAGCCGAAGCGAGTCGGTTTGATCGGGACTGGTTGGTACGGCAAAGCGGATTTGCTGCGGTTGATTCAGATTTCGCCGGTCGAGGTTGTGTCGCTGTGTGACGTCGATCAAAAGATGCTCGGTGAGGCGGCGGAGCTTGTCACGTCACGGCAAGTCTCGAAAAAGAAGCCTCGGCTGTACGGTGATTATCGGAAGATGTTGGCGGAAAAAGATCTCGACATCGTCGAGATTGCGACCCCCGATCATTGGCACGCTTTGGCGATGATCGAAGCCGTGAAGGCCGGAGCTGACATCTACGTGCAGAAGCCGACCAGCGTGGATGTCGTTGAAAGCCAAGCGATGCTCGCGGCGGCTCGGAAGTATGGCCGAGTCGTGCAAGTCGGGACGCAGCGACGCAGCACTCCGCATCTGGCGGAAGCTCGCGACATCATCCAACAAGGGAAGCTCGGCAACATCGCGCACGTCGAGATCTACTGCTACTACCACATGCGGAATCGCTCGACCGCACCGGACACCGCGCCGCCGGAAAACCTCGATTATGAAATGTGGACCGGACCCGCTCCGCTGCGACCGTTCAACGCGATCGCTCATCCGCGTGGCTGGCGAGCATTCATGGAATACGGCAACGGCATCGTCGGCGACATGTGCATTCACATGCTCGACATGGTCCGCTGGATGATGAGCCTCGGCTGGCCGGTGCGCGTTTCGTCGTCCGGTGGCATCTTGGTCGATAAGGCCGCGAAGGCGAACATCTCCGACACGCAGTCGGCGACGTTTGAGTTCCCCGGCGTCAACGTCGTTTGGCAACATCGCACGTGGGGCGACGCTCCCGATCCGAAGTATCCGTGGGGCGCGACGTTCTATGGTGACAAGGGAACGTTGAAAGCCAGCGTCAACAGCTATGACTTCACTCCGCGCGGCGAGGGCAAACCGATCCACCGCGATGTGACGATGGAACTCGACAAGTACCCGGAAGACAAAACCGAAAAGGATCTCGAACAGCACGTCGCCCCGGCGATTCGAGGTCACATGCAAGACCTTCTGAATTGCATCGCGACTCGCGGAAAACCAGTCGCCGATATTGAGGAAGGTCACATCTCCACCGTGAGCTGCATCCTCGCCAACAACGCGATGCAACTTGGCCGCACACTGACTTGGGACGCGGCGAAGGGATTGATCAAAGGGGACGATGAAGCGAACAAACTGCTCCGCCGCCCCTATCGCGGGCCGTGGGTGCATCCGGAACCGGACAAGGTTTGAGGGAGGCGAATCGCATGTCCTACTAACCCGAAGCGTCAGCGAGGGCGAGCGCTTCGCGAGACTCCGAATTCAGCGAGTTGTCCTCGTTGTCAGCGTGAACGATCTAGGGGAGTGAGCCATGAGGACATCGACGGTCAGACGATTGCTCGTGGTTGCCCTGGCGTGTGCCAGCGCGTCGGTTGTCAGTGCGTGCCCGCTTTGTTCGGGACCGTCGATCACGTTGTCAGAACTGTTGGCGAAGTCGGATGCCGTGGTGCTGGCTGAATGGATCGAAGGGCAAAAACCGAGCGGCACGACCTTTGGGAATACGACGTTTTCTGTTGTCGCTGTGGCGCGGATGCCGAAGGACGAGAAGCTCGCGAAAGCAAGACAGTTCGTCGAATCTCGGTTTCGGACGGGCAAGCGTGGCGATCTGTGGTTGCTCTTCGGTCAGAAGGACGACGAAGGGATTAACTGGATCGAGGCCATGCAGGGTTCACATGCGGCCTACAAATACGTGGCCGAAGCTCCGTCGCCGAAGCAGCCGGTGGTCGAGCGTTTGGCGTACTACCTTCGGTTTTTGGAATCACCTGACCAGACAATTTCCAACGATGCTTACGGCGAGTTCGCCAATGCTCCGTGGAAAGAGATCGTGATGGTCAAAGAGCAATTCGATCGCGAGAAGTTGAGCCGGTGGGTCGCAAGTCCGAACACGCATCCGACTCGATTGGGACTGTACGGCTTGCTGCTCGGGTTATGCGGCAACACGGCCGATGCCGAGATGATGCGAAAAAAAATCGAAGAGCCCGCGGGAATGAACGACCGCTTGGGAATCGACGGAGTGACCTGCGGTTATCTGCTGCTGACGGGGGAGCGGGGTTTGGATTTGATCGACCGAATCAAATTCAAAAATAAAAACGCGGAGCGAGATGAAACCTATTTTGCCATTCGAGCGGTCAGATTCATGTGGGACTACGGCGCTGGCCGCATCGGCAAAGAGCGGCTGCGGCAGTCGATGCGTGAAGTGCTCAATCGCCCAGAGCTTGTCGAGTTGGCGATCGCTGATCTCGCCCGTTGGGAAGACTGGTCGATTCACGAGCGACTGACGTCACTGTATGGCCAGCCGGGCTATGACGACGCCCCCGCAAAGAAGGCGATCGTCTGCTTCTTAATTGCTGGACAAAAACAGAAACCGGAGTTGCGTGCTGATCTCGACAAACTTCGGAAACAAGATCCGAAGTTTGTCAAAGAGACCGAAGCGTTCTTTCGACGCCTTGGTTCGGAGTGACGGGCAAAACAGGAACGCTCGCCGGAATCGCTCCGAGGCTGTGATTTTATGTGGGATAGGCTTCCAGCCTGTCGTGTTTTTCGGTGAGTTTGACAGGCTGGAAGCCTATCCCACGCAAAAAATCACAGCCTCTTCGCGTTTCTACTGCCGTGCCGGGGCATCTCCAGCCGCAATGCGCGACTGTGATTCCCACGAGCGATAGACCGTGCGAGCTGGTTTGAAGCGAACGCCGCCGGTGCTCGAAGTCCGATTGTCGTCGTCGCTCACATTGGATCGACTGCCGTTCCGCGAGCCGATCGTGGACCACGAGTCTCTCGCAGCTCCCGGACTATCCAGAAACTTTGGGTCTGGTACTGGATTTGAATTGGCTTCGGCATGTTGATGCGCCGGAGCGGAATTCGTGACTGCGGCTGTCGGCGGCAACATCGTCACCGGGTTATAAATCAACGGCGAAGCGACCGCAGGCACGGTGATGTATGACTGGCCGATCGTGGAATACGGCGCGACACCATAGGCTGCTCCACCACATGGCGCACAACCCCTCGCGACGGGAACCGAGGCCATTTGCGTGGTTTGATAAGTGATTGGCTGAGTCCGCACGATTTGCTGCGGAACCATTTGAGTGACCACCTGCGGCACTTGCCGAGTCACTTGAAACGGCACGCTGCGATAAGCGACCTGCTGCTGGTAGGTCACTTCAGGAACTTGCTTCGACACTTGCTTGGGGACGTAGACCATTTGATAGGCCCCTTCATCGACAAGCACGTTGCGATACGTCGTGACGGGAACATTCTGAGTCACTGCCTCTTGGCGATACTGGGTCATCACTTCATTGCGCATGACAGTCGTCTGCTGCGGAACCATTCGCGTCTCGACCACCTGCTGCTGCATGACTTGCTGTTGCACAATCGGCTGCTGTATGAGGGGCTGTTGCAGGACTTGTTGTTGGAACACCGGTTGTTGTGCAGCGCAATTGCATTGACCGGCTGGTCGTTGACAGCCACATCGACTGGCCCGCGATTGGCAGTGGCAATGACCTTCTGGCTGTTGGCAATTGCGGCATCCACGGAAGAAGTTGAAGAGCTGAGCCGAAGCGGTTGATTCGGTCAGAGTCACTGGAACCAGGCCAAACACGATCGCGACCAGCACTCCGCTGCGAAACTGCTTCCACATGCCAATACTCCTTGGAGACCAACTACGCTTTCTCTTGAGCGGAGTCGGTCGCAGGCTCACTCGCACAAAGACCCCTCACAGCGCCCGCCGCGCCGTCATCACAATCCGTATCGACGGAATCTTCGGCAAACTTGAACAGCCAGAATGAGGTTCCTGAACGCGTCGAAGAACTCAGCCTCAAGTCGATCGATCGGTCCACACCCGTCCCCAAAACAAGCAGGGCAATGACGCCGTTGAAGCCGCAAAGATTGCCGGTGGAAATGAGTCAAATTCGTGTTGACCCATTTGGGAAGGCGTCATATCGTCCGCCCGCTTCAAACGCAGACCACGTGACACCAAACGCGGTTTGCACTGCGGCAACTCAAAAATTGCAATCGCCTCCCGGAAGTAGCCAGAGTCCTTTGCCCCCCTGGGACCAGCTGCTTCCGGGATTTTTCTTTTATTGGTTGCTGCGGCTAGCCGGGACTACTCATGGAGGACGCGGCGTGCCGCGAAGTAACCCGAAGCGTCAGCG
>JANNDA010000269.1:0-10391 GCA_031387195.1 Planctomyces sp.
CCGGAATTGAAGTGGTACATCGCCGAGGTCAGCGAAAAGGGGATCTGGGGAATGGATCACCGCAGCAACCTCGGCAGCCTCCGCCAGCAGCAAGAGCAAGTACTGAAGGCCGATCCGCTGCTGCGCTGGGTGCCGACGTCGCACTTGGCGTTTGAAGTCATGGGGAGCGGTCAGCCGCACTATCACTTCGGCACTCAGGGTCAGCTTCAGATGGGCGAAGCGTTCGCCGCCGCGTATCTCCGCGACATCGGGCAGCCGCTGGCAGCAACCGATCACCGCTTCAAGAACGGACTGCCGATCGCGAAGCCGGCCCGCGTGCGACTGTTCGTGCTGGCCGGTCAACGCAACATGGAAGGTGAGGATTCCTTCGTCTCCGAGATCGCTCAGCAATCGAGCTACGAATCCTTGGCCAAGGATCAACGAGACATCTTGTTTCGTTACTCGCTGGGTGGCGGAGTGAAGTCGTCAACCGGTTGGGAGCCGCTCGGACCAGTGGACGATCTCGGCAACTTCGGACCCGAACTGAGCTTCGGTGCTCGATTGCGAAAGTCGCTGGATGTGAAAGACGGAGTGGCCATCGTCAAGTTCACTCACAGCGGAGCGCAAGGCCCCGATTGGTTTCCCAACGGCTCGCCCGAGTCGCATCGCAATCTCGATCCGAAGCTCATCAGCTTCATTCGCGCGGCTCAGGACGACCTGAAGCAACAGGGCTTCGAGAGCAGCCTCGACGGCATCTTCTGGCACACCGGCGAGAACGACACCTACTTCGGGCCGTACTCACAGAACAACGCCAAGTGGTTGAAGCAGTTGATCGATCAGACGCGAGCGGACCTCAAGCAACCTGATCTCGCCTGGTTCATCTCCGAGCAACACAAGAACGCCCCGTGGCGCAACAACGCCCCAGTCAACGCCGCGTTGAACGAGCTGGCTCGCACCGATCCGCGCATCACGATCATCAAGACGTCTGAGTTGCCTCACGCGCGACTGCATTTCGGAACCAAGGGAACGCTTTTGCTGGGCGAAGGCATGGCCGACGCATACCTGAAAAAGCGATAGGACCAAGGCATGAGTGGCCAATGAGCCTTGAGCCTCAAGACGTTGTCGGCAAGACTCGATTCTCTTGCACGAAGTGGGTTTTCCAAAATCAGCCGGAACGCGGTCGCGTCCAGTTCTTGCAACAACCGGGGCTCATAGAGCACTCGGAGGACAGCTCATGTGGAATCGGTCTCTGCTGCTGGTCGGTGTGCTCTTGTGGTTGGCGCTGTCGCTGCCGGACGCAAATGCTCAAGGGACGCGATCGGACTATGACCGCGCGGCCCAGTTGTCGGTGCTGACGCGGGACAAGGTCTTCAAGCCGGCGGTACGTCCGTGTTGGCTGACCGGCAATCAACGGTTTTGGTATCGCAATGATCTGGGGAAAGGAACCCGCGAGTTCGTGTTGGTCGATGCCGCTGCTGGTGAGCGACGATCGGCCTTCGATCACTCGCGACTGGCAACCGCGCTCGGCAAAGCGTTGAAGAAAGAAATCACGGCGGAGCGATTGCCGTTCGATGAGATCGGCTTTGATGATCCGCGCACGACGCTGCGATTCTCCGTCGGCGGTAAGCGATGGGAGTGTTTGCTGGCAAGTTACGAGTTGCGTGAACTCGGTCCCGAAGATTCGGCGATCGTCGGACGTGGAACTGATTCAACGTCCCTGTGCCTTAACCGGATAACTCACGCACGAGTTGGCCCCCTCGCGTGTCACCACCGGCCACAAGGCAACTGCCACCGAATTCGTGATCACCAATGACATTTCTCGCTCCTCGCTCAATCACTCGCGAACTTCTTGCGGAACTCTTGGAATCGCAACATTCGCGCGCGTCCCAGATTCTCAGACATCGGAAGCTCGTCGTGGACGATATCGACTTCAGCGAGACACCCCAAACCGGGCGAGGTACTCCCGGACTTGCAACTTCTTCCGCGTGTTTTCGGAACTCATGTAGCGCACCGTGCCGAAGATGGGACGTTCTGGTCCCCAGGCTCGGTCGTAGCGGCCGAGCACCCAGAAGATGCCGGAGTAGGAATTCGGGTTGCGACCATCGAGCGCGTACTTGTTGTTGAGTTCGATCATGACATCGAGTGCCTCGCGAGGGGTTGCCGTCCATTCGAGAATCTTCTTACCCCACAGCATTCGCAAGTAGTTGTGAATGCGGCCCTCGCGGACGAGCTGCGTTTACGCGGCGTTCCAGAGTGGATCGTGTGTCGCCGCGGCAGCGAATTCGTCCAGCGAGTAGACGTATTCGCGGCGGTCAGTCGCGTGCTTGGCGAGCGTCGCTTGCGCCCAGTCAGGCAGCGATTCGTACCGGTCATAGTCCGCGCGATGCGAGGTCATGTTGTAGCCGAGTTCTCGCCAGGTGATGAATTCGTCGAGCCACGATTCCGCTCCGGGACTCGTGCCCCACCAGCCTTCGCGCTTGCCACCGGTTTTCTCGCCGAGCATGTGCGGAGACCATTCTTCTCGCGACATCAATTCGTGAAACAGTTCGTGAGGCGAGATATGCCCGAAGTGCAAATACGGTGACAGTCCGCTGCGGTTGTCGGCATCCGGATCGTTGGCTCCAGCGGCGTATTGCGTCAGGCTCTGATCCAAAAAGCTCACCAACTTCTGCCGAGCAACCGTCGAACCGCCGCGGGCTTTCACGACGCCCACGGAATGATCAATCGACAACGCCGCGAGTTCCACCGCGTCACCAGCCAGTAGCTTCGCGGATGCCGCGGGCCAGCGCGTCGTGATCTCCGTAGCCAATCTCGCCAGAGATTGGATTTGTGCGTGGCTCCCCAATCTCTGGCGAGATTGGCTACGGAATCCGGCCAACGGACCAGGCTGTGGAAACTGTTCGAGATGCTCTGGCAATTGCTTCTGCAAGAACGCTCGAAACGAGAACGCCGTCGTGAAGACTCGGTCCGTCGCGCGCAGTGGCAGCAGTCCGTTCGAGTCCACCGATTCCAATCGAATCGGCAATCGAGACGCCGCAGCAGCGACCATGCGAGGCAGAAAGAACGACGGGAAGTCATCCGTCACGACGACGCTCGATCGATCGGCCAACGCCGCCAGCAGTCCTTTGTCCGCATCGACCGTTGGTTCGACATACGCGAAGTACAGCACGTCGGGATTCTTCAACGCGGCGATGCGAGCGGCGTTGTCGGTCATCCCGTCGATCACGAACCGGTGAACCCGATCGCTGGCCCAGCGATACCCGATCCGCAGCGGCTCGAAGATGACCAACGGCTTCTGCAACTCAACGGCCAATTCGACCGCACGTTGCAGACTGAAATCCCAAGTCGTCCGCCGAAACGCGATCATCCAATACAGCACGAACTCGCCGTCCGCTCGAATCGGCGCGTCGTTGCAGGTCTGAATGCGGATCTTCGGAACCAACTCGTCGTTCATCAGGGGTTCATTCGGCTACTGACCCGCGTGGAGTTCGTTAAAAATTCTTGATCGTGACGGCAAATCAGCCGGAACGCGCTAGCGTCCGGTTTGGCGTTGTTTCTGTGTCCAAACCGGACTCTAGTACTTTGTCACTGCTCAGAATTCGGTTTGAGCCCATCAGCCGCAGGGCGCTGGTATGGAAGGACCAGTCAAGTATTTTGAGCGAGTGAATTTTCCGAATGGTGTTTTAGCTTGAGTTCATGGTGTTGTGCTGCGGCCGCCGAGTCGTCGGCGAGGGAGAAACGACTGTTGATCAGACTGATATTCGCGGGTCGGGACCGCATGACCTGATCCGTCGCGGAAGTGCCGGAGTCTAGCATCGGGCGTCACGAGCGAAATTTTCGCGGGTGGCCGAAAGCGCCTGCTGGGGCATCTTCCTGGAGTTCGTGTCGCCGACGACTCGGGGGCCGCTCCCTTTCTGGGTTGAGGTTGTTCTTGGCACCCCTTTCAAGGTCTTTGATTATTGCTACAAACGGTTTCGATGACAGGGATTTGTCACGTTTCGTGAGGGCACAGGGATGTTGCCAAGTGGGGTGTTGGACAAGTTTATTGAGCGGTGTCCAGCGGCGGTGATGGTGCGGGGGACCGTGGAGCGGTTGTTGCGGCCCGAGCGGTTGGATGAGATTTTCGAGGTTCATCGTTCGCTGCAGTACGAGCGACAAATCGTCTGCTCGGAACTCGTTGCGTTGATGGTGGGCGTGGCGACGCGGACGCATCAGTCGGTGCCTGCGGCGTATTTGGCGGCGAAGACAACGCTCGGCGTTTCGGCGGAGGCCGTGTACGGCAAGCTCCGGTGTTTTGAGCCACGGGTCACGGCGGCGCTGGTGCGTGACACAGCGGTCGATATGTCCGAGGTCATCGCCGCCATGCCGCGAGGACGACGTGAGGTGCTGCCTGGTCGAGAAGTCTTTTATCTCGACGGTAATCATCTGGGTGCGACCGAGCACCGCTTGGAGGTCTTGCGGACCACGCGCGAGGGGCCGCTGCCAGGACAGACGCTCGCGCTGCTGGATGCCCAGAGCGAACTGGTCGTGGAACTCGTGCCGTGTGAGTGCGGTCACGCACAAGAACGCTCGCTGTTGCCCGAACTGCTCGAACGCATCCGCGCGGAAACGGTCATCGTCGCCGATCGAAACTTCTGCACGACGAAGTTCTTGTTCGGGCTGTTTCGTCGCGGCGCGTTCTTTCTCATCCGGCAACACGGCCAAACGCTGACGTTCCGCTGCGAGGGCCGTCGCCGCAAAGCCGGACGTTGTGAGACGGGAACTTTGTACGAACAAACTCTGGTCCTCACCGACCCCCAGGCGATCGCGGGCGAAGAGTCCGAACTGAAAATCCGCCGCATCACGCTGCAACTCGACACTCCCACGGAAGCGGGCGATCGGGAGATTCACCTGCTGACCATCCTGCCGCCGAAAGTCCGTGCGAAGCGCGTCGCCGAAACCTATCGCCTGCGCTGGACCATCGAAGGAGCCTTTCAAACGCTGACCGATGTGCTGCGCTGCGAAGTCGAAACCTTGGGCTATCCCAAGGCCGCCCTGTTCTCGTTCGCAATGGTGGTCCTCGCGTGGAACGCCTACGCGGTCGTTCAAGCGGCTCTTCGTTCCATCCACGGCGAACAGAAGATCGACGACGAACTGTCGGACGAACATTTCATCCGCGATGTCGTCCTGACTCAAACCGGCATGGACATCGCAGTCGATCCCGCCGCATGGGAACATTACCAGCGTCTCTCGCCAACGCTCTTCGCGAAAGCTCTCGAATGCCTCGCCAAACACGTTGATCTGACACGCTACCCCAAACGTAAACGCGGTCCTAAGAAACCTCGCCCCAAACAAACCAGCGGCAAGAAAAACCACCACGTTTCCACCGCCAAACTCCTCGCCAAGAAATCACCTCACCAATCCACCACAAAACTATCGAAGCGAAGACCTTGAAAGGGTTGAGGTGGTTCTTGGTGAAGATCGTTTTCAGTGGCAACCAAAGGGTTCTTGGTAAACTCCCCGCGCCTGGTGAAACGGAGTCAGGCTCTGCGGGGACGCAACCTGACAAGGGATAACCAGGTCAGGGCGGGAGAATGTTCTCGCCGGGTTGGGGGCCGAAACGCCCCCAGCCCTCTGCTCTCGAACCCCAACATTCTTTTGCCCTGCCATGCCTTAAAAAATCCATTTCTCTACTCCTTCACCAAGAATTGTTTCACCTGGCCGACAGCTCACACGAAGCCCGCCAGTTCGCGAGCCACCGCCGCGATGGCTTTGTTCCGCGGTTTGTTTTGGTCCAACAGGTAGGTCAGCCGTTTGCTCAACCGTTGCTGAGCTTCCCAGGCGATGTCCGTTACCTCCTTGGACACGCCGGCCTGACGTTCTCGCAACGCGGCGCTCAACGCCGGCCGATGCCGGTAGTGCTAGGCCGTCTCGATCAGGATGCGTCGCACATGCGAGTTCCCCGCGCGAGTCAGCGGACCACGCTGGATCGTCTTCCCCGACGAGTGTTCCGATACGACCAAGCCCACGAACGACATGAACTGCCGAGCCGTCGGGAACCGCCGCAGGTCACCGATCTCCGCCGCGATCACCACCGCGCTGAGCGTGTTGATCCCACGAAACGATTTCAACGCCTTCACCAACGGAGCCAACGCCGTCTGCTCGACGAAACGCTCGATCTCTTTCGAGAGCCGCTTCACTCGCTCCGTCGCGTCCTCCACCGCTTTGACGTAATCGTCCATCACGCACTGCTTGCAGGGGTCGTCAAACTTCTGCGGCTTCAACCACGCGCTGTGCTTCTGCGTCCACGAGCGGCCGTCGTGATACACCCGCTCGTTCCGTAACAAGAACTTGTCGAGCTGATGCCGTGCGACTCGCTCCGCATTCTTGGCGTCGTCCCGCGAGCGCTCCAGATCACGCAACGCTTCCGTCTGCTCATCGGGAACCCAGACCGCCGTCAAATCCCCCGACCGCAGAAAGTGCGCCAACCGCCGAGCATCCCGCCGATCCGTCTTCACCCGCGGCCCCTGCTGAGGCACCAGCGACGGGCGCGATGACGATGCAGTCGATCCCCGCCTTCTTCAACCGCCGACACAACCCAAACCCGGTCGGTCCCGCCTCGTAGCAAACTCGCAACCGCGACACCTCCGGTTCGAGCTTGATCAACCGCTTGATCAGCTTGGCGACATCGTGCGGAAATGTGCCGAGCACCTTCGCCTCGCCCTGACCTTCTTCGGCAACCGCCATCACGATCGTGTCCTTGTGGACGTCCAAACCAACGTAACGTAGCTTACTCATCGGACCAGTCCTCCCGTCTGTGGCTCTGTGTGAAGTGGAACATTCAAAACGCTCCGCTCAACATAACCCACGCTGACGTGAGAGACTGGTCCTTCCATTGTGTCTAGCCGCGGTTTGCGTTCACGAACCGGACGCTAGCGCGTTCCGGCTGATTGTTTTTCAGGTCTCAATCATGTCTGCTGATTCGCGAGTACTCGTCACGGGCGGCACCGGCTACGTCGGCGGGCGATTGATTCCTCTGCTTGAGCAACGCGGTTTTCGCGTGCGTTGTTTGGCCCGGCGGCCGGAGTTCTTGCAGCCGCGAGTTGGTCCCGCGACAGAAGTCGTCGCCGGCGATGTGTTGCAACCGGAGTCGTTAGTGACCGCGTTGCAAAACGTCGAAACGGCGTTTTATCTCGTGCATTCGATGGGGACTGGCAAGGACTTCGAGGACGAAGATCGCCTCGCCGCGCGCAACTTTGCCGAAGCCGCAAAGCGAAACGGAGTGCGGCGCATCATCTATCTCGGCGGCTTGGGTAAGGAACAGCAGCAACTCTCGAAGCACCTTCGCAGCCGGCAAGAGGTCGGGCACATCCTGCGCGAATCGGGAGCGCAAATCATCGAGTTCCGTGCGTCGATCGTGATTGGTTCCGGCAGCCTGTCGTTTGAGTTGATTCGGGCGCTCGTCCAAAAGCTGCCGGTGATGCTCTGTCCGAAGTGGGTCTCGACGCCGTCGCAGCCGATCGCGATTGAGGATCTGTTGAACTACCTGCTGGCCGCGATGGATTTGCCCGACGGGCCGAGCGACGTCTTTGAAATCGGTGGTCCCGACCAAATGTCGTACAGCGACATCATGCGCGAGTACGCTCGGCAGCGCGGGCTGAAACGCTGGATGATTTCGGTGCCGTTTCTCTCGCCACGACTGTCGAGTTTGTGGCTAGGGCTGGTGACTCCGGTTTACGCCCGCGTCGGCCGCAAGCTGGTTGATAGCCTGCGAAATCCAACCGTTGTGACGAACTCGCACGCCCAAGAGGTGTTCACGATTCGCCCGCGCGGCGTCAGTGAGGCGATCGCGCGAGCACTCGTCAACGAAGATCACGAATTGACAGCCACTCGCTGGTCCGACGCGCTCAGCGCGTCAGGCCGACCCAGGCGTTGGGGCGGAATCCGATTCGGCACGCGATTGGTCGATTCGCGAGAAGTTGAAGTCGGCGTCCCGGTCGAAGCGGCGTTTGCTCCGATTCAACGGATTGGTGGCCAGACCGGCTGGTACTACGGCAACTGGCTGTGGCGGCTGCGAGGTTGGCTCGATCTGCTCGTCGGCGGAGTCGGTTTGCGACGAGGTCGGCGCGATCCAGTGGAACTCAAGAATGGTGACACCGTGGATTGCTGGCGTGTCGAATCGCTGGAACCCAATCGCCGCCTGCGGCTGGTTGCAGAGATGAAACTTCCCGGCCGAGCGTGGCTCGAATTTGAAGTGGAACCCACCGCGAGTGGTTCGCGCATTCGGCAGACGGCGGTGTTTGATCCGGTCGGTCTCACCGGCTTGGCCTATTGGTACTCGATCTACCCGCTGCACGAATTCCTCTTCGGCGGCATGTTGAACGGCATCGCGACGACCGCTCGCCAATCCGCCACACCAGCGACAACGAGGCAACCGTCAGCGCTGCGACAAGTGGCGTGGCTGATCGGCTTCATCGCAGTCTGCTTCGCCTCGGCGGGCTTGGGAGCAGCGGCGACATCGACGTCCGTTGGCGGCTGGTATCAAACGCTAGCGAAGCCGAGTTGGAATCCGCCCGCCTGGCTCTTCGGCCCCGTCTGGTCGGCCCTGTACTTGATGATGGCCGTCGCTGCCTGGCTCGTGTGGCGAGCTCACGGATGGAGTGCCGCTCGATCGGCATTGATCTGGTTTGGCATTCAACTCGCGCTCAATGTTTTTTGGTCGTTTCTCTTCTTCGGAATGCAACGCCCCGGACTCGCCTTCGCCGAGATCGTCGCGCTGTGGCTCGCCATCGTTGCCACCTGCCTCGCGTTTCAAGGCAAGTCCGTCACCGCCGCGTGGCTACTGGCTCCGTATCTGACTTGGACATCGTTCGCCGTCCTTTTGAATTTTGCCATTTGGCGGCTGAATTCATAATCGGCTTGCTGACTGAATCATTTGGCGAAGAGGTCTTCCCGCGCGGTTGAAGAGATCGCCAAGACGGCGGGATGTTTGAGTCGCCGTTCGGCAGAGATGGCGTAGTAGTGTTCGCGGATCGAGGGGATTTCGGCGACCAATTCGACTTCGTGCTGGCGGCAAATCTCGTCGTTGATGACGAACGGTGCGGCGAACAGGCCTTCGCCGGCTTGGCCAAAAACTTTCAGCAACGCGCTGTCGTCGAACTCGGCGCGGATCAGTGGATGCAGATCGTGTGAGTCAAACCACGTCTCCAGCGAACGACGTACGGCGCTGGCTCGGCCTTGCAACAGAAACGGTGCCCCATCGAGTGACTTTGGGAATCCTTTGCGGTACTTGCGAGCGAGTTCCTTTGTGCCGAACACAGCCAGGGGAGACTCACCCAGCAGGTGGTTGAACGCTCGGATTCGCATCGCGCCGGTGACCGGTGTGTCGGACAGAACGATGTCAACATTGTGTAACGCGAGTTCGCTGAGCAGTTTTTCGAGCGAATCTTCGATGCAGACCAATCTCAGTGGGTCGGAAAGTTGCAGCGCGGGTTCGAGCAGGCGTTTCGCGATCAGCTTCGGCATGACATCGACAATGCCCACGACGAAACGCACCGGCTTGCCAGTCGGTCGGCCCTTCACGCTGTCGAGCATCTCGCGACCGAGCGAGAAGATCTCGTCGGCATAGCGGTAGACCATGCGGCCCGTCTCGGTCAGTTCCAGATTGCGGCCGGACTTCTGAAACAACTTCTGGCCGAGCGACTGCTCCAACAGCCTCAGTTGAGTGCTGATCGCCGGTTGGCCGAGATGCAGCTTCTCGCCCGCACGAGCGATCGTCCCCTCGCGTGCGACGGTCCAGAAATAAAGCAAATGGTGGTAGTTCAGCCAGTCCATGCTGGAACTGTACTTCGAGTTAATCGAATGGTCAATGCAACACTTTCGATTAGTTGAATCTCAACATGCCGCGTATTGTTTGCCGAAATAATGAATGAAGGTCAAAGCGAAATGAATCTGAGACAGTCAATAAGGAGTGAATCATGTGGAACCAAGTCAAGACGGTGCTGCTGCTCGGTGGGTTGAGTGCGTTGATGATTGGGTTTGGCGGGGCGATGGGGGGGAATGCTCTGTTGATCTTCGCCGCGTTGGCTCTGGTGATGAATGTCGGGGCTTACTACTTCTCAGATCGGTTGATTCTGTCGATGCACGGTGCTCGGGAAGTCTCGGAAGAGGAGGCTCCAGAGTTGCATGGAATGGTCGCGGAGTTGGCCACAGCCGCAAATATCCCGAAGCCTCGTGTCTGCGTGATTCCCGAGGCATATGCGAACGCTTTTGCGACGGGAAGGAATCCGAAGCATGGCGTGGTTGCAGTGACTCAGGGAATTCTGGACTTGCTGAGTCAGCGAGAACTGCGCGGGGTGATCGCTCACGAGATTGCTCACATTAAGAACCGAGACATCTTGATCGCCACAATCGCGGCGATGTTGGGTTCGGTG